>CASDQY010000032.1 GCA_949282975.1 uncultured Oscillospiraceae bacterium
TCCCGCCAATTCGGCAGCGGCAATGCAGCTGCTGACGCCGGGAACGGCATAGCCCGCAATCCCGGCTTGCTGCAGAGCCAGTAGTTCCTCTCCGCCACGGCCAAACACGAAGGGATCTCCCCCTTTTAAGCGAACCGTCAAGGGATGCTCCTTGCCACAGGAAATGAGGATTTCATTGATCTCCTGCTGGGAAGCGCTGTGGCGGCCGGAGCGTTTTCCTACAAAAATCTTCCGGCAATCTTGGCGGCACAGCTTTAAAAGGCTGTCGTCCAGCAAGCTGTCATATACCACACAGTCGCAGGCACAAAGCAGCCGGAGCGCTTGCAGTGTAATCGTTTCTTTGCCGCAGCCGGCTCCTACCAATACCACCTGATTCATCCGGTCACCTTCTTTACTAACGCCATGATGCTTTCCCGGCCCTTGTATTCTGCCTTTGCCATCCGCCCTTCTTTTTGCACATATAGGGTGGCGCCGTCAAAATAACATCCCACTCCGCCGGTGCAGCCCCCTTCCAAAAGGCGTTGGCAGCTTCGCTCCAGCTTGGCGGCCACGGCTGTGGCGGGATGGTTGACGGCTTCCCCCCATTTCCCTTCCACGGCAATGATTCCCTGACAGGCTGCCGGAACGCAGTCCTGCACCGGCAAGGGATGGAGCAAAACTTCTTCATCCGAAAAATGTAAGCGAATCAGCCCGGCCATGGCCAGCACCAATGCGTCGCACTCCCCCTGCTTCATTTTCCGAATCCGGGTGTCCACATTGCCACGGATTGGCAGAACCTGAGCGTTGGGATACATTCGGCGGATCGCCGCTTCCCGGCGTGGGGAGCCGGTGCCGATGAGGTTTATTTTTTTGTTTTTCAGAGACAGCAGCACATCCCTTGCATCGGCTCTGGGCAGGCAGAAAAAGTGATCCCGGTCTTCGGTCGTGGGAAGATCTTTGGCGGAATGAACCGCCACATCAATGCTCCCTTCTTTGAGCATTGATGAAAACACATCCGTAAATGCGCCCCGGCCAATCTCTGAAAGGGAAGCGGTTTGGTTTTGATCTCCCCGGGTATGCACCACCACCAACTCGGTATCATAGCCCTGCCTCTGGAAAGCCTGCGCCGCCAGATTTGCCTGGGCCAACGCCAATTTTGAACCTCGTGTCCCGATTTTAATTTTCATGCTTTCTCCTCTTCCACCAGAGATTCCTTCAACCACTGCTTTACCTGCCGGGCATAATCGGCGGAGGGGATCGTTCCTCGGAGTTCTGCCGCTTTTCGGGTGAGTTCTTCCAGGTTTTTCGGCAGCAAAGCATCCAGATATTCCCGCAGCGCCCCCGCCAAAGCCGGGGAGGCGCCGCCGGTGGTGATGCCGATGGTCACCGGACCCCGGTGAATCAAAGCGGGAAAATAAAAATCGCAGTTTTCCTTGTCGTCCACACTGTTTACCGGGATGTTCCGCCTGCGGCAGTCGGAGGCCACCTGTCCGTTGAGGGCAGCGTCGTCGGTGGCCGCAATGGCAAAATCCATCCCTTCCAGCAGAAAATCCCCATATTCCGATGCCGCCGCCTTTACTCCCAAAGCGGTCAGCTCACTGCAAACCTCTCGAGCGCAGAGAACCAGGTTGACCCCAAACGGCAGCAGTTTTTCTGCCTTGCGGGCGGCCACTTTTCCGCCGCCCACCAGCAGGCACCGTCTGCCTTCCACCGGGATCATAAAGGGAAAACAATTCATGGCGCTTCCTCCCCAAAACGACGAGCCATTGCCTGTAAAAATTCTGCCGGATCTTCTTTGTGCAGGCGGTAAAGCGCCTGCCGCTGGGATGGCTCCAGTGTATCCAGCCGGGCGGCATATTGCCGGGCGGTTTCATCCCCACGGTATTCCAGCAGGCAGATTTCGGTCAATTCCTTTACCGCCTGGATTTCCCGTTGTTTTAAGCGGTTGTTTTCCTCCGCCGCCGTGCGCAGATCGTCGATTCCAATTCGCCGGCACCGGGGAAGCTGTTCCACCCCGGGATCAATATCAGGGGGCACTGACAGGTCTAAGAACAATCGTTCTTTTGGCGTAAAGAGATTTTGACGCACTCCCTCCAAGGTCAAAACCGTGTGGGGGGACGCTGTACAGCAAAGTACCACATCCGCCTGATCCAAGGACTGATAGCGTTGCTCATAAGGAAGGGTGCGCTCCTCTTCCCTTTTGTGGCTGCGGGAAGTTAACAGTAAGGTCAAATCCTTGCGGCACTGTAAATTTTTATATACGGCCGTTCCGATTTGTCCGGATGCGCCGATCAGCAGCACCGTTTTTTCCGGCGGGCCGAAATGAAACACTTCATTGGCCGCCAGCGTGGCCACGGAACAGGCCAGAGAAGATATTTTTGTTTCACTGCGCACCCGCTTGCCGCAGGCAATGGCCGCTTGAAATACGGTGTCCATTCCTTGGGTCAAACCGGCCTGCCTTGCCAGTTCGTAGCTGTTTTTCAGCTGGCCCAGAATTTCGTCCTCTCCAATGAGCATACTTTCCAACCCTGCCGCCAGAGAGAACAGATGTTCCACGGCTCCCCAGCCGGTAAAAAAGGCAAATCCTTCGGGCGGTTGCCCGGCGGCTTGGGCCAGCAGCTGCTCCGCTTGCCCCTGGGAGCAAAGAAAATACAGCTCCGTTCGATTGCAGGTACACAGCAGCACACAGCCCCCAAAAGGCCGAAAGGATTCCATCAGAGCAATCCGTTTTCCTTCCGGGAAAGCAAATATTTTTCGATAGGAAACTTTGGCAAGTTTATAATGGATAGTCAGACAATTCATGTAGGATAACCTTTATCAAAACGATGACATTACGCCGGTAAAGCGGGCCAAACGTCCCGGATCGCCGAGGAACCTCCGCACCGCAAAAACAGCTTGACACATCTGTATACGCCTGCCGCTGTTTTTTGGTTGCGGCGCTTTTTGATCTCTGCCGGTTTGCAGAAAAGCATGTTCCCACAAACTGGGCGGGGCAAACGCCCCGCCCTACCGGTTTTGATGGATCAGCAGCTTGCGCCGCCAACCACAGTTTTGTTTAAAATGCCGGCTTTATCTACGCTGCCGCTCAGCAGCTTTTCTTCCACATACGCAAAGCCCAGGCGCTCCACCGTATCCGAAAGCCGTTCCCCGGTGATGCCTTCATCCCGGAAAAACAGAATGGTTCGTTCCACCAGATCAATTACCTCTTCTTCCGACAGGAAGATCTTGTTCAGCGGTTTGCCGAAGGCCACCTTCTTGCCCCACCGCCCGGCGATGTACACCTTATAACCGGTAGTATAGGTTTCCGTGACCCCAAAGGGACATCTATTTTTGCACCGGCCGCAGTTGTTGCACTGATTGGCATCTACATTCAGTTTTCCGTCAACCAGCTTTGCCACCTGAATGGGACAATTCTGTTCCACCTGGCAGACTTTGCAGCCTCTGCATTTGGAATAATCAAAGTTCGGCACCCGCTGGCCCACGATGCCCAAATCGTTGAGATTGGGTTTTACGCAGTTGTTGGGACATCCTCCCACTGCAATTTTAAATTTGTGAGGCAGAACCACGTTGCGATAGCCTTCATAGAAAGTTTTGTGGAGCTTCTGGGACAGATCAAAGGTGTCGATCAGGCCGTACTGGCAGGTGGTTCCCTTGCAGGACACCACCGGGCGCACCTTGCTGCCGGTGCCGCCGATGTCCATCCCCGCCTGCTGAAGTTTGGCACGCAGGGGTTCAATGTTGGCCAAGGGCACCTGCTGGATCTCCAGGGTAAGGCGGGTGGTCATAGCCGTGACGCCGTTGCCGTATTCTTTGGCCAGGTTGGCAATCAGGGCCATTTCCTTGGCGGTAATTTTGCCGTTGCGGGTAATGACCCGCAGGTTAAAGCAGTCCGGCGTGGTTTTATCCCAAAGCGCTCCCAGGCCTTTGACCCGCTTTACTTCCTCCGGAGAAACGGAGGGCTTATTCTTTTGAAACTCCCGATTGGTATTTAATTCCAACATAATTTCGTCCTCCTTCAGCAGTTTGCTCCGCCGGTCACGGTTTGTTTTAAGTTCTCATCCTTTTCCGTCAAAAGGCTGTCGCTTAGCAGCATTTCCTCCACATAGGGCAGACCCAGGCGGGCCACCGTATCGGCAAACCGTTCGCCGGTGATGCCTTCTTTGCGGAACAGCAAGATGGCTTTTTCCACCACATTCAGGACTTCCTCTTCGGAGGTGACGATTTTGCTCAGCGGCTGACCCTGCTGCACCTTTTTGCCCCAGCGTCCGCCAACATAAACCTGATACCCGGCGGTGAATTCTTTCATTACGCCAAAGGGGCAGGTATCCAGACAGCGACCGCAATGGTTGCAGGAATCGGGATTGATGTCAACCTTGCCGTTGACCAGCTTAGCAGTATGGATGGGGCAGTTTTTCTCCACCTGGCAGACTTTGCAGCCCCGGCAAAGATCCAAATTGGGATGGGGCACCCGCTGGCCCACAATGCCGATGTCGTTGAGGCTGGGTTTCACGCAATTGTTGGGACATCCTCCCACGGCGATCTTAAATTTATGGGGCAGCACCACCTGATGATATCCTTCGTAGAACCGTTCATGGATGATTTGGGAGAGATGGAAGGTGTCGATCAGACCGTACTGACAGGTGGTTCCCTTGCAGGACACCACCGGGCGCACCTTGCTGCCGGTTCCGCCGGTGGACAGGCCGTAACCGGCCAAAAATTCCATCATTTCTTCCAGCTTATCATAGGGGACGCTTTGAATTTCCAGGGTCAAACGGGTGGTCATAGTCACTTCCCCGTTGCCGTATTTTTCGGCAGCCTGAGCCACAGCAAGCTGTTCTTCGGCGGTCAGACGGCCGTTGCGGGTAATCACACGGACATTGAACCGATCCTCTGTGCGCTTGTCCCAAAGGCATCCCAGCGCCTTGACCCGTTTCATATCGTCGGGGGATAATTTTCCCTTCTTTTTCACTTCCACCCGATTGACGGTAATGCCGCCTTCCAGCACCCGGGTGTTGGTGTATCCCGCCGCTTTCATCCGGTTTTGCAGGAAATACCCCCGCTTGCCCCGGGCGCAGACTAAGAGCAGCTTGGCATCCTGATCGGGACATTCCGGAATGATACCGTTCACTTTGGTCAGGTCCACCCATTGAGCATTGGGAATGGTGGGGGCAGGCATGGCGTCGATGACCTGGTAGCCTTTGGCCTTTCCGTCCAGGTATTCCCGGGGAGAGATGGTTTCAAATTCTCCGGAAAGCTTGTTTTCCAGAATGTACACCGCCTGGACGAAGGGATGAATGGCGGTGGAAAAGGGCGGGGCATACGCAAAATCCAGGGTATCGAATTGCTCCAGCACAGCGTTCATGGCAATGCCGGTTACGGCAATGTCCACCATTTTATCCACTTCCCCACTGCCCAGCACCTGAATGCCTAAAAGGCGGTGGGTGGAACGATCTGCAATGAGTTTGGTAACAAAGAAGGCAGAATCCGGATAGTAATGCGCCTTGTCGTCGGTAACGCAGACCACCGAAACGGCATCCAGCCCAGCCTGTTTGGCCTGTGCTTCAGTCAGCCCGGTGCGGCCGCCCTTTAAGGATTCAGAGAGCTTTACCACAGCGGTGCCGAGACACCCGCCGTAAACCTTGCCGCCGCCGACCAGCTGTTCCGCCAGAACACGAGCGGAGATATTTGCCGTAGAGCCCATAGGGGACCATTGTGCTGCGCCGGTCAGCTGGTTCTTTACCATGGCGCAGTCCCCGGCGGCATATACGTCGGGCAGATTGGTTTCCATCCGGTCATTGACGACCACCGTGCCCTTGAACAATTCCAGGCCGGTATCGGCTAAAAAGCCGGTGTTGGGGCGCACGCCGATGCAGAGCACCACCAGGTCCGCCTTTAAATGGCCGTTGGTGGTGGTGACGGAAAAACCATCTTCTGTCTTTTCCAGCTTGCTTAAAGCGGTGCCCAGCAGGATTTTACTGCCGGTTTCCGTGAGTCGGCGTTTGGCATACTCCGCCATTTCGCTGTCAAAAATGCCGGGCAGAATTTGGTCGGCCAGATCAATCATGGTGACGTTCAAGCCCAGTTTCTGCAAGTTTTCTCCCACTTCCAGGCCGATGAAACCGCAGCCCACCACCAAGGCGGTGCGGCAGGAATGTTCTTGGATGTAATCTTTTGCGCCCTGGGCATCGTCAGGCGTCCGCATGGTAAAAACGCCGGGCAGATCGCAGCCTTCCAGATTGGGGACAATGGGAGAAGCGCCGGTGGCGATGACAAGCTTATCATATCCTTCCTGGAATACAGTTCCGTCCTCCCCACGGACAGAAACCATTTTCTGCGCTGCATCCAGGCCGATGGCTTCGGCACCGGTGATCACTTCGGCGCCGGTGAGGGCGGAAAACTTTTCCGGGGTGTTGACAATCAGTTCATCCCGTGTGGGAATCATGCCGCTGATGTAATACGGCAGGCCGCACCCTGCATAGGATACATCTTTGCTTTTGGTAATGATCTTTACTTCCAGATCCCGGTCTATGCGCTTCAATTTGGCAGCTGCTTTGGTGCCTGCGGCTACCCCGCCGATCACAAGAACTTTCATTTTTTTACCTCCTGCTTTTTCCGGGTGAATTCCGATACCTTGATTTTACCACAGAATCATGATAAAATTTCACTTAATGTTGTTATGCTTTGATTTGATTTTCTTATGGATGGTGGCAATATGATTGATTACAGAATTTACACATTTTTAAGCCTTTGTGAAACGATGAATTACCGCAAAACTTCGGAAAAGCTCAATATTTCCCAGCCTGCCGTAACTCAGCACATTCATGCCCTGGAACAGGAATACGGAGAAAAGCTGTTTTTTTATTCCGGGCGGGTGCTGCATAAAACAGAAGCGGCGGAGCAGTTGGAGGAGTACTCCAAAACCATGCTGTTTTATGAAAACGAGCTCCGCACCAGCCTGAAGGGAAAAAGCGAGATTATGCTGCGCATCGGCGCCACCAAAACCATAGGGGAATTTGTATTGGAGCAGCAGCTGATCCAATTTCTGTCCGAGCCAAACCACAATCTGCAATTCGTCATTGACAACACCCAGGTGCTGCTGACTATGTTGGAACGAAACCAACTGGACTTTGCCATTGTAGAGGGTTTTTTTGAGAAGAAAAAATACGGCTACGCCGCCTATTCCCTCTATCGGGAGGAGCCGTTTTTGGGGGTTTGCTCGGTAAACCACCCCTTTGCCGGCAAAGATATTCCGTTTCAGGATATTTTGGACGAAACCCTGGTGCTACGGGAAAACGGTTCCGGAACCCGTGCCATTTTCGAACAGATCCTTGCCGTGAACAACAGCAGTGTGGATGACATCAAAAAGGTGATCTGCGTCAACTCCTTTGCCGTAATCAAACAGCTTGTGGCAGCGGACATGGGCATTACCTTTGCCTATGAAGCGGTGGCCAACAGCGACAGCCGCCTGACTACCTTCACTGTGCAAAACAACCATCGGAAAAAAGAGTTTAATTATGTATACCTGAAAAACACCGATGCGGACAAAAAAATCCGGCTGTTCGAGGGCAATTGTAAAAGCCGCAATTGATTACATTTGAGGTTGCTTCCCCCAAACATTAACGCCCTGAGGTTTTCTCAGGGCGCAGAATCATCACTATAAACGGAGCGCTGTGTCCCATGGGGACAAAACGGCGCTCCGTTTTTGCTGTTTTCTATTTGAACCATGAAAAAATGGAACGGGTGACTGATTTTTAATGCAATAAAAAATCGGAACGAGCGTAACTCGTTCCGATGTGGTACAGACAGGGGGACTCGAACCCTCGACCTCTGCGATGTGAACGCAGCGCTCTAACCAGCTGAGCTATGTCTGCATCTCAACTCAACGAATGCTATTATAGCATCTGAAAAGATTGTTGTCAAGCCACTTTTTTATTTCTGTCAAAAAAAGCAAAAATCTTTCCAAAACATTGGCCCAGCTCAGAAAAAGTTATCTGCAAAAAGGAAAGTGAGGATTAGAATAAACCAAATCGGAAGCGGAACACTGTTTTTGAGGTGATTTGATGCGATATTCCAACCTGCAACAGCTTTTACAGGGAAGCAGCAGCGCCAGGCAGTACTTCTGCTCGCTGCCGGTTTCTTTACAGGTACAGCTTCATCGCCAAGGGGAGTGGATTCAAACGGCCGAACAGCTTCATCGAAACGCATTTATGGTTCAGCGCATTCAACAACTTTCCCGCCCACCGCAAAACAGCACCAATGCCGGCCGATCACGCCGGCGCAGAAAATGGTTTTAAGAATGGGGTTCTTGCTCAATCTTCGAAAACCCAGTGACAGTATATCCTAAGCCGGTAACAATTTTGCGCAATGATTCTTCCTGTTGTTCCTGCTTGGCGGAAATGACCGCTTCTTTCTTATGCCGGTTCACCCGGGCATAGAGGCCGTCCTGCTTATGAAAAGCGTTCTGGATGCGATAAACACAGTTTTGGCAGGTCATTCCCTGAATGTCCAAGTGGTACCGATACGGATAATGGGACAAATCACGATCCTGAGGATAGATGGGTTTTATCTCGTCCCCTGCTCCACAGCAGCCGGTGGTAGCCCGGCGGATCATAGAGCGAATGCCAATGAGGAGAATCACGAAGATAATCAGTGAAATAATGACAGTGGATACAATGCCCGTGTCCATTTTAACACTCCCTTATTATAGATGCAGCTAATCTGATTAGTATTCACTAACATCATTGTATTCCTTTTTCCGACTCCTGTCAAGAGGCATCCCATCTATTTAACAAAACAACCCCCGGGCATAAGGCCGGGGGTTTCCTGGAGCGAACGACGGGAATCGAACCCGCAAATCCAGCTTGGGAAGCTAGTGTTTTGCCATTGAACTACGTTCGCAACGACGTTATTATACTACAACGCCGGGAAAATTGCAAGCTTTTTTTGCAGGGGTTCATACTGCTTAAACCGGTAAGGCGTTCGGGACGCAGAAAGAGAATACCGCATCAATGCAAAACAGCGTTCCCAATCCCCCGTCAATCAGAATTTTGTACCGTTTTGGGATCTGGGCAAATAGCTTTTTCAGCCGTGGATACAAAAAGTATGCTAAAAATAACCCCGCTATGCCGAAAATCAGAAGATTTGTGGCACAGATCCGACCATTCAAATTCAGCGGTTCATTGTTGTAATCCCACCACCTGGTGTGATACACCGATTCCAGTACCCAGGAAGTTACATATTCCAGCACGCCGGAAATTGCAACGCAGGCCAAGAAATAAATCCATCGCTTCTCCGGCAGATGTTCTTTCATCCAGATCATCAACACGCTTCCGCAGCCGTAAATAGGAAGCCAGGGGCCGTGCAAAAAGCCCCGGTCTCCTAAGGTGCCGCTGAGAAACCACACAACAATGACTTCCCAAATCCATCCAATGGCGCTGACAACAAAAAATACTAAGATTAAGTCCAGCCAATATTCGCTGTCGGATTTACGGTTTATTTTTGTTCTCATGCCTTAATCTCCCTTCTCCAAAAACAATTCGGTTCAAGGAATTTTTCCAAATTCTTCGACATTTTTTCGGATAAATTTCCTTTTTTCTTAGGATAACGGATATTTTAGCAAAAGAATTTTAAAAGATTAACCGTAAATTATATCTAAATTGAAAACAGATTCCTTCCTGCTCCTTCCAACAGTGTATGTAGCCGGAAAAATTTTGACAACTTCTCCGTCCGACCGAATTTCAGCAAAAAAACAACCCCCGTCTGCGTGGACGAGAGCTGCAATCATGAAATTTTTTATTTTCTACTGACTTATTACTTTAAGAAACCGGCAATGATTTTAGCTTCCGCCTCTTCCTCCGTAAGACCCAATGTGCGGAGCTTGAGGATCTGTTCACCGGCGATTTTGCCGATAGCGGCTTCGTGAATCAAAGCGGCTTCCTGATGATTGGCGGTAAGCTCTGGCGCAGCGTCAACCCGCCCTTCTTCCGCCAGAATGGCATCGCATTCCGAATGGCCGGCGCAGGGGGCGTTGCCCACGATGCGGGAACGGTAAGCCTGATAGGAATGGCCCCGGGCCACGGAACGGGAAATCAGGTTGACGCTGGAATCTTCCCCGTTCATTTCCACTTCAAATTCCGTTTTGGCCTGTTGTTCGCCATCGGTCAGGATTCGCTCCCGGATAATCAAGGTGGCGCCTTTTCCCACCACGCCGGAGGTTTTCCGAATCGTGTGATCCACGCCGCCAAGCTGAAGGGAATCCATCTCCAGTTCAGAGCCTTCTTCCAAATAGATCTCGGTCACCGGATCAATGGAACGCTGGCCCAAACCGTTGCCGGTTCCCACATGCTTTTCCTGATAGATCACATGGGAGTTCTTGGACAGGAAAAAGCGGTGAATGCCGTTGTGCCGGGCAGGTTCTCCTGTTTCCAGATGCACGCCGCAGCCGGCGACAATCAGTACGTCCGCCCCTTCCCCGACGAAAAAGTCGTTGTAAACGATATCGTCCACGCCGCCATGTGTGACGCAGGCGGGAATGGACACCGTTTCCCCCTTGGTTCCGGGCAGGATGTGAATTTCCAGACCGGGGGCATCGGTCTTACTTTCAATCCGGATATGTTCCGTGGATTTCCGACCGGCGCAGCCGCCGTTTTCCCGGATGTTATAAGCGCCTTCGTAGCCGTCTTTATAGTCGGAAACCTGTCTTAATAGTTCCTTGGTGATTTCATTCATGAGGCCGCCCTCCAAAATTGATTTCTTTCTTTGCGCATTGCGGGCATCCGGTCTCTTCTGCCAAAAGATGTGGCAGCATTTTCGAAGCGGGACCCTGATCGGTGATTTGGCCGTCGGCAATGACGACGATTTCATCCGCAATGGCCAAAATCCGCTCCTGGTGGGAGATGATGATGGAAGTGCCGGACTGGGATTCTTTCATGGACTGGAATACGCCGATAAGATTGTGGAAGCTCCACAAGTCAATTCCGGCTTCCGGCTCGTCAAACACCGAAAGCTTGCTGTGCCGGGCAAGCACGGTTGCCAGTTCGATCCGCTTGATTTCCCCGCCGGACAAAGTAGCGTTTACTTCCCGATCGACGTAATCTCGGGCGCACAGGCCCACCTGCACCAAATAACTGCAGGCTTCGTCCTTGGAAAGGGTTTTGCCGGCAGCCAGCTCCAGAAGATTGGCCACCGTTAAGCCCTTAAACCGCACCGGCTGCTGAAACGCATAGCTGATGCCCAATTTGGCTCGCTGGGTGACATCCAGATCGGTGATGTCCTGGTCATCCAGATAGATGCGGCCGGAATCCGGTTTCTCCAAACCGGAAATCAGCTTGGCCAGGGTTGTTTTACCCCCGCCGTTAGGGCCGGTGATAACCACCAGCTTATGATCGGGAACCACCAGATCGATTCCCTTTAAAACCGAACTGCCGCCCGGAGCAGTCCAGGTAATTTGTTTTAATGTGAGCAAATAAAACACCTCTTTGCTGTTTGATGGGAAATGGAAGCTTTTTGGCTTCTTAGTAAGTATACCACAAAAGGGTGTATTTGAAAACCCCCTGGAAGAAATTTTGGAAAAAAACAGAAGGAGGAAGGGTTTCGGCGAAAAACACGCTTTCTTTGGACTTACCTATCAGGGGGTGTTCCGGCTTCATCCCGCCGCAAAGGAAGCTGGAGCTTCGCTTCCAAGCCGCCCTGAGGGCTGTGCCCCAGCGTCAGCTTGCCGTTATGTGCTTTGGCAATCTGTCGTACCAGCAGCAGCCCCAATCCATGGCGCTGTTCCCCCATGCTGCTGTCGCACATCATATAGTGGGGGGTGTTTTTCAGCGCTTCCAGTTTTGAATCGCTGATTCCCACGCCATCGTCCTGCACCAAAAGAAAACAGTCATTGCCTTTCTGCTGTACCGAAAGAAAGATGGAACAACCATGTGGATTGTGAATCTTGGCGTTAATAATCAAATTGGATACTGCACGCTTAAGTAAATTTTCATCCCCCTGGATCAAGCAGACAGAAAGGCTCGGCGATGTTTCCCAGCAGATTGGATAACGATCGTCGGCATCCAGATTCAGAAAATCAACTGCTGCCTGCCTTAACAGCGCCACTACATTCACGGTCTTAATTTGCAGGGGATGGACGTTATATTCCAGCTTTGAAGCCAAATTCAAATCATTCACTAACTGCTGAATCCGCTGGCTTTGACGGCGGATGATACCGGCTTTGGCGCAGGCAGCAGCAGGAAGTGTTTTGTCTTCCTCCAACTGTCCCGCCGTACCCATTACTACGGTCAGAGGTGTGCGAATATCGTGGGATACTCCGGCGATCCAGTTGGCACGGGCGGTTTCCTTTTTGCGCAGGGCATAATCTTGTGTGTGGATTTTTTCGGACGCCCGGTTGATGGAAGCGGCCAGTTGAGCAAAAAGCCCCTTTTCCCTGACATAAGGTGAATTGCCCTTGGGCAAATCCTCAATGGCTCCCACAATTGGCTTCACCGCCCGAATCACTCCCGAAGTAGTCACCAGATAGATCCCCAGGATCAGGAGGACATTGATTCCAATCCATCCCAGCAAAATCCAGGGCGAATTGGCGATGAAGGAGTAGTCGAACGTATTGTATAGCAATTTCCAGTAAGAAGATTTGGGGAATCCTAAAATCAGCAGGTCTTCCCCATATGCGGAAAAGGTGGTAGGATAGTCCTGAAGATATCCCTGCACAGCGGTGGAAAGATCCGCAATGGTATAGGATAAGGGGATTTCATCGGGCAGGCGGTCGCTGTTCCATAAAACCTTGCCGGTACCATTATCCACCAAAATAGCCCAGGCATTTGCCGACGCAAGCAACTGTGCCCCTTCCTGTGAGAGTTGATAGCTTCCGTTCTCCTGGACGGAGAGAGATTGACTTACCGTGTCTGCCGCCGACCAAGGGCCGCTTCCCCCCTCCACGGCGCCGCTGTAGTTAACGCTTAAAACAAATACCAGCACACCGTTTAAAAACAGCAGCAAGAACATCGACAAAATCAGCACCATAAAAAACCGTTGAATCAGCTTTACCGTACTTTTCATGGGTTATTCCTCCGTATTCAGACGATAGCCCAGGCCTTTGACGGTGATCAAAGACACCGGTTTGGAGGGGTTATCTTCTATTTTTTCCCGAATCCGGCGGATATGCGCCATGAGGGAATTCTCATAGCCAAAGGGGTTGTCCCCCCAAGCCGCTTCACAAAGTTGATCAATGGTAACGATCTTTCCCGCATTTCGGCAAAGAGCCTGCAAAATCTCAAATTCTTTTGCAGTAAGGGGAATACGCTGATTCCCTTTGATGACCTCCGCCCGCTGGAAATCCAGATCACAGGCAGAAAGATGCACCAAAGTAAGCTGATCTTTATAACAGCGGCGCAGCAGTCCGCCGATACGCAATGTCAGCTCTTTTGGAAGAAAGGGCTTTACTATATAATCGTCCGCACCCAGCCCAAGGCCACGGCAGCGATCTTCATCCTCCCCACGTGCCGTAAGGAACAGCACCGGAATATCTGAAAAACTGCGGGCCTGGGAAAGAAGCGAAAAGCCGTCTCCATCCGGCAGCATTACATCAAGTACCGCCAGTTCCGGCTTCCAGTTCTTCCAAACCGTCAGCCCCTCCTGCACATTGCAGGCAGTTTGAATTTTGCGATACCCATCTTCCTCCAAAATACCTCGAACCAGGCGCAGCAGCTCCGGTTCGTCGTCCACCAAAAGGATTTTTCGGGATTTCATTTCCTGTTCTTTCATTTTCCTTCACCTCATGGCCTTTGCCGGAAAATTTGACTTCTCGATTGTTATTATAACACATTCCGGGCATTTTCCGGAAAACTGCAGAAAATGTAAGGTAAATGTAAGGTAGGGAATATTCTACCGTAAGGAAAACGGATTATACTAAAGCCATCCCAAGAAAAGGAGTAATATTTCAATGGACTACATGATTGAAACCCAAGATCTCAGCAAAACTTACGGAGATTTTACTGCGGTATCGCATTTAAATCTGCATATTGCAAGGGGCCGGATTTACGGCTTTTTAGGCCCCAACGGAGCCGGGAAATCTACCACCATGAAGATGCTGCTGGGTCTTACCCGCCCCACCGGCGGCCGTTTTCAGATTGATGGATTGGAATACCCCAAAGACCGAAAAGAGATTTTAAAAAAGATCGGTTCATTTATTGAAGCGCCTGCTTTTTATGGAAATCTCACCGGGGAGGAAAACCTGCGCATCTTACAGCAGATTTTAAAACTACCGCTTTCCAGCGTGGAATGGGCGCTAAAAACGGTGGGGCTTTATGAGTTTCGCCGTCGCCAGGCGAAAAAGTATTCGTTGGGAATGAAGCAGCGTTTGGGGTTGGCCGGCGCCCTTCTGGGCCAGCCGCCGGTGCTGATTTTGGATGAACCCACCAACGGCTTAGATCCTTCCGGCATTCACGAAATCCGCACCCTCATCCGTTCCCTGCCGCAACAGTATCATTGCACGGTGTTGGTATCTTCACATTTGCTTTCGGAAATCCAGCTGATGGCGGATGATGTGGGAATTCTAAATCACGGACATCTGCTCTACGAAGGCACATTGGAAGGATTAAACCGGTACGCCCGGGAAGAAGGGCTTCCCACCGAAAATCTGGAGGACACCTTTTTGGCCATGATTGCCGAAGACAATCTCAAGAGGGGTGAGCGGCTATGATCCTCTCGCTGGAATGGAAAAAGCTTCACCGCACCGGCCTGTTTCCCGGTATGCTGGCCGGCGGATTGGCAGCGGCTGCGGTACCGATCCTTAACATTGCCGCACGGCCGGAAACCTTTCTTGCCCAGACAGGAACGCCTTTGTCCATTCTCTTTTCTCAAAACTGGTCCATGCTGGGGATGCTGAATCTGTTTTATCTTATCATCGGGGCTTGCATTCTCTATCATATCGAATATGCCGGCGGTGCGATGGAAAAAATGAAAGCCCTTCCCATCTCCCAGGGCGGAATATTTGCTGCAAAAACCCTGCTGCTCTTTGGAATGACGATGGCAGCAGTCGTGATGGAACTGTTGGCGCTTTGGTTTTGCGCCTGGCATTGGTTTTCCGTCGGCAGTGAGGCTCTAATCCCCTTGCTTTGCGAATTGGGGTATCAGTTGGCCATGCTGCTGCCGGTATGTATTCTAATGAACCTGATTTCTTCCTTCTGCCGGAATTTATGGATCGCCCTGGGGATCGGCGTGATCTGCCTGTTTACCGCTACTGTTACGATCACGCTGAATCATCCTTTTGTGGATTTCTTTCCCTTTTCCCTTCCCATGCAGAGCTTGACCGAAACAGGTGCGAACGGCCTGCGTTTTCTTCCGGCGGCAATGATAGAAAGCATTTTATTTGCAACAGCGGCAGGAATTTCAATTCCATTGAGGAGGCGTTTGGCATGAATTTTCTGATCTTATTAAAAGTGGAACTGAAAAAACTGCGCCGTTCCCACATAATTTGGATTTTATTAGTCCCGTTAATCATTCTTTGGATCCCCAACATTCTTAACTCCGGTATGGTGATGGATGGTAACGCCATGGGAATTGCGCCGGAAAATGACTTTTTCATTCAAGCTTTCCTAGGATTGGCGTGGTTTATGTATCCTGCCACTTTAGTCATCGGAACCGTACTGCTCTGCCAAACCGAGCGAAACAATCACGGCTTATTGAAAATGTTGTCGCTGCCGGTTTCTTCTGTGCAACTCTGTCTTGCAAAATTCGTGGTCCTTCTGCTTTTGGCGGCAGTTCAGCTTGTGCTCATGGATTTGATGTATTTTCCCTGCGCCATAATTGCCTCGGAAATGAACCATTACCAGTTGCTTCTTTCCCCCTCGCTGGTATTTCAGCAAACCGGGTTGCTGTTTTTGTCCTCTCTGCCTATGGCAGCATTGTACTGGATGGTGGCAGTTCTCTTTACTACCCCGGTATTCTCCATCGGCATCGGGCTGGCATCAATCGTCCCGTCAGTGTTAATTATGAATACCGACCTGTGGTACTGCTATCCCCCCTGTTATCCTTTCTTTCTGCTGACAGTGCTGCAAGGGGAAATGTCCCGGTCTTCGGACACCTTCCTTTGGGAATGGGTGCCGTTTTTGCCGGTGGCTGCAGCGCTTTTTGCGGTGTTTCTTACCCTGTCCTGCATTTGTTTCGGCCGGGCCGAAAGGAGATAGCGAAAATGCCTTGGAAATCCGTTTTTGGCATCATCACATTGGCGGCGGCACTGCTGCCGGCCGTTACCATTTTCCATCAAAAGAAATCGAAGGGAGTTCATTATGAGAAATAAAGTATTGACATCCGTGAATCTGCTATTGGTGTTTTTGCCGTGGACAATCCTTATTTTACGGATGAATGCCTGGGCGCTGCAATCCCCTGCTGCGGAGATTATCATCGGTTGTTATTGCGCTGAAATGCTGTTGGGCGGTGTGTTTTCTATAATCAGTTACTTAAAATTCCGGGCGCAGAATAAGCTGATGCAGATCTGCCTGGTGATCAACGTGCTGTATGCTGCCGCCGCTCTGTTTTTGGGCGCTTGGATCGGCATAACGGCCTGGATGTAAAGGCGGTGTTTTTATGAAACGCCTGCTTATGGGAGTTTGTCTGCTGCTGACGGTGGGAATGCTGTTGAGCGGATGCAGCGGCGATGGATGCAAAAACGAAGTCCTTTCTGCTTACAACAATACCCTGGAATATTTGAGCAGTTTTTCCCTAACGCCGGACAGTGACCTAAAGGGCATCCGGCAGCAGGGAGAAGATCAATACACCGGCCACTATCAGGCAGAGTATCGGGAATTTACCGGAAAAGAAATCCTTTTTGGGGGAACGGCATTGGAACGAACTGCCGGCAGCCAGCTTACCGTTACCTGCAAGTTACAGGTAAGCTCCGGTCAGGGTGTATTGTATCTGGCGGACAAAGAGGGAATCCACCCGATTTTAGAAGGCGGCGGAGAAGAAGAAGTTCAAATTCAGCTCACATCCGGAGACAATTATTTCATCAGCGAAGGAAAGGCGTGGACCGGCTCCATTTCCATTACAATATCCTGATACAACAAATGCAGACAAGGATTTTCTCCTTGCCTGCATTTTTAACGAAACAATAAAAAACTCAGTCTTTTTTCCGGAACCCTTCCCATTCCCCTTGACGGAACCCTACGCAAACCAGTTCATCCGACACGCCGATGGGCCGTTTGACCAGCATTCCATTTTGGGAAAGAAGTTTTCTCTGCTCTTCTTCGCTCATGGCGGGAAGCTTTTCTTTTAATTCCAGCTGGCGGTACAGCATCCCGCTGGTGTTGAAAAACCGTTTTAAGGGCAATCCGCTTTTCTGCTGCCACAATGCCAATTCTTCCTCGGTGGGAGGCTGCTCCGTAATGGAACGTTTCGTATAAGAAATTCCTTGGGCCTTCAGCCACTGTTCCGCCTTTTTGCAGGTGGAACATTTGTCATAACATAAAAACAGCATTTGTTTTCCTCTCAATATCCTAAAGATTCTCCCACCAGCAGCACCTTGATCCGATCCGGGACCATCTGCGGGCCCAGGGCCACGAAACTGGCGCAGATCCTGTCTTTGGAGAGACAATGCATACATTCGCCGGTTTTCACACAGGGCGTATTTTTGTTTAAGCGCTTTGCATTTTGCGGGGCGCTGACGGTTTGGTTGCGGCGAATGGCAGCTTCCAAATCTTTGCAGATTTTATTGATTCCCGCTACCACAATCACCGATTCCGGGCCGTAGATCATAGCGGCCACCCGGTTGCCCCGGCCGTCCACGTTATACAGATAGCCGTCCTGGGTAATGGCATTGGAGGACGTTAAAAACACATCGCTGGTAAAGGCCCGCCGGAACAGATCCTTCAGCTCATCCGGCGTCAAGCCGGGGGCAAAGCGATCCAGCACCTCCAAATCCCCCTGCGCACCCATCTGCCGCAGGCCATTGATCACACCGGTTTGTTCCAATGTCACCGAGCCGCCGAAGGCGACGGCGGCACCCTGGGGAATCCACTCCAAAATCTTCGGCAGCACATCCCAGCGGCTTTGGACGTATTCCGCCGTCATGCGATGACGGCGCAGGGCTTCTAATGTTTGGCTGATATATTCTTCCATGCTCTTACGCCTCCCGTTTTACCGCATTTTCCACGGCTCTGGCCACGTTTTCGGCCACAGCAGGATGGAAGGGATCCGGCAGGATATAGTCCGGGCGGAGTTCTTCTTCCGGAATGATTCCGGCAATGCCGTAGGCAGCTCCCACCTTCATTTCATCGGTGATATCCCTGGCCCTGGCCCGCAGGGCGCCCTTGAAGATGCCGGGAAACGCCAGCACGTTGTTGATCTGATTGGGGAAATCGCTTCGGCCGGTGCCCACGATATAGGCTCCTGCGGCCAAAGCTTCATCCGGCATAATTTCCGGCACCGGGTTTGCCATGGCGAAAATAACCGGTTTATCATTCATGCTTTGGATCATTGCGGGGGTGACCATATTGGGTTTGGAGACGCCGATAAACACGTCCGCCCCGACCATGGCATCCGCCAAGCTGCCGGTGCGGCGGTCACGGTTTGTAATCTGGGCCATATGCTCCTGGGCAGGGTTCATGCCTTCGGCGCCGGGAGCCAGAATGCCGTGAATGTCGCAGAGGATCAAATTCCCTACGCCCAGCAGCATTAAAAATTTGGCAATGGCAATTCCGGCGGCGCCGGCCCCATTGATGACGATCTCCAATTCCTGCAGCGGCTTTCCGATCAGCTTAGCGGAATTGATCACAGCCGCTCCCACGATAATGGCAGTGCCATGCTGGTCGTCGTGGAAAACCGGGATGGGAAGCCGTTCTTTGAGTTTCTGTTCGATCTCAAAACACCGGGGAGCAGAGATATCCTCCAAATTGATGCCGCCAAAACTCAAGCCGATGAGTTCGATGGTGCGGACAATTTCATCCGGATCTTTGGAATTGACGCAAAGGGGAATGGCGTCCACATCGGCGAATTCTTTAAACAGGGCGCACTTCCCTTCCATCACCGGCATGGCGGCTTCCGGGCCGATATCCCCCAAGCCCAGCACCGCCGTTCCGTCGGTGATCACCGCCACCAGGTTGCCCCGCCTTGTAAAGTCATACACCTTGCCGGGATCTTTGGCGATCTCCAGGCAGGGGGCGGCTACGCCGGGGGTATAGGCAATGGAAAGCTGTTCTTTGGTTTGAATGGGAGTACGGGAAATTACCTCGATCTTCCCTTTCCACTCCCGATGTTTTTCAATAGCAAGTTCCTTAACGTCCATCTTCTTTTCCTGCTCCTTTTTATTGCTTAGTTTGTGCCGTAACGGCGGGACTGTATTTGTTTGAGTTTCATCCAGTTTTCCAAAGGGGTGCAGCGATTTCCCAAAGGACTGATGCGGCTGGCGTTGAAACCATGATAATCCGAACCGCCGGTTGCTGCCAGGCCGAAATGTTCTGCCCGGCCCAGCAGATATGCTTCCCCTTCTTTGGTGCAGCGGGAATGGAAGCATTCCACCCCATCCAGCAGCTTCTGGCTGCCCAGTTCCTCCAATAAATCCAAAGAATCGTATTCATAAGGATGGGCCAGCACGGCAATGCCCTGGGCCCGGCGCACCAAAGGAAGAATCTGACGGACATCCGGATAGGCGATTTTAATATATGCTTTGCCGCCTTTGCTGGAAAACAGCTCCCGAAACAGATCGCCGAACATTTCATTGGTAATGCCGTAGCTCATCAGCGCCGCCATGATGTGCTGTTTAAAAATAGCTTTGCTTTTGCCGGCATACTCCATCACATCTTCCCGGGCGATCGGGTAATACTGCTGCACGATCTTCAGCATTTTTTCCCCGGTTTCGGTGCGCTTTCGGCAGATTTCCTCGCACTGAGCCTCAATGGGCTGAGGATTTTTGGGCTCATAGCAAAGCAGATGCACCCTTCGCCCCCGCTGATGGTCGTAGCAGGAAAGCTCTACCCCTTGAATCAGGGGGATTTTGTACTGCTTTTCCAACCGATCCAATTCGGCACGAGGGGTGAGGTAATCATGGTCGGTCACCGCCAAAAAGTCCATCCCGATCTGTTTTGCAATATGCACTACTTTTTCCAAAGGCTCGCTGCCGTCGCTTTTTTCGGTGTGACAGTGCATGTCCCCGATTTTTCCCAGTTGTTTCACAAAAATCACCTGAAAACAGTATACAACAACCGCCCTGAAAATGCAATCTTACAGAACCCCCAGTTTTTTCAGGGCGTACTCCACCCCATCCTCTTCCAGCGGTTTTGTAACCATATCGGCGGCTTGCCGAACTTCCACGGCGCTTCCCCCCATGGCCACTCCGACGCCTGCCGCCTGCAGCATTTCAATGTCGTTTCCGCCGTCGCCAAAAGCGGCGCACTGGGAAAAATCCAGCCCCAAATGCTCCAGCATGGCCTGAATGCCCACGGCCTTTCCCCCGGTGCGGGGAATGATGTCGGTAAAGACCGGGGTCCAACGCACCGAACGGCAGTTGGGGATACAGGCCATGGCGGCCCCTTCCTCTTCCGGCGAGGTGTACAGGCTGAGTTGGTATGTAGTATGGGTAAAGAGCCGCTTGGCGGGATCGTCCTCCGGGCGGGGGGTGGTGCTTTTCAGATTCTTTTCCCGGTGAAGCTGAAATTCCGGCACCAGATTAAAATAAACGTAGTCCAGTTCCACAAAGGCACAGGAAAGGGAATGCTCCTTTAAATACGGAAGAATCCCCACAATATCCTCCGGGGGAATGGGGTGGCTGTGAATGACCTGGTTTTGATACAGGCAGTATTGCCCGTTGACCATGACGAAGCCGTCAAACGCTACCGGCAGCTTTTGGTGAACCAAATCAATCTGAAAGGGCGCCCGGCCCGTGGCGATAAAGATGCGAACCCCCTTCTCTTTCAGTTTCCGCAAAGCCCGAATGGTGGAATCCGGGGCGGTGTGATCCTTAAAATTCAGTAAGGTACCGTCAATGTCAAAGAAAACAGCTTGGATCATGGTAACTTCTCCTTTGTGATTTCAATTTACGGCCAATCCGGTACAAATCGTTTTGATGTCATGTTCTGCTTCTCTTCCACAAACAAAACAACCGGCGGGAGAAGCAAACGAAACATGTCAGCTATATTATAGCATAAACGGACTGGCTCTGCGTCTATTTCAGCTTTTTGGCGCCGTTATTCCTTTATCGCTTTCATCCGCAGCCGCACATAATCGGCATACCATTTGCCGTTTCGGAACAGATCCTTTTCAAGCTGCCGAACCGCTTGATCCATAATCGCTTCTTTTTCCTCTTCCTTTTTCACCACCGAAAAGGGGGTTTTATCAAACATTTTGATCCATTCTTTTAATCCTTCCGGCCCCTTCAAGTCCGTCATGCGGTCGAAGTAGGCGGCGAAAACCACCCGGAATCCGGCTTTTTCCAACAGCACGGCATATTCGCCCACTGTGGGGAAATAAAAAGGCATCTGATAGGAGTATCCGTATGCCCCAAAAACACGGCGTAATGTTTCATGAATCAATCTGTTATTGCCATAGCCGCCCATTTCAAAGACAAATTGGCCGTTTTTCTTCAGGGCACGGTACACACACCCCAGCATATCCGGTTGGCGATTTTCATCGATCCAGTGAAATACAGCATTGGAAAACACCACATCAACCGGTTCTTTCAAGGAAAAATCGGTTGTGTCGCCCTTTAGAAAGGTGAGATCCGGATAATTTTTCTTGGCAATGGCAAGCAGTTCTGTTGAGGCATCCAGCCCGGTAACGGAAAAGCCCCGCTCCTGCAAAAGATGGGACAAAGCTCCGTTTCCGCAGCCTAAATCCAAAACAGAGCTGCCCTTAGGCGCATCAATCAGTTCGGCGACGCCTTTTCCATATTGATGGACAAAGGCGAAATCTGAAGTATATGTGTCGGCATCCCATTGGATATTCATTGTATAACCCCTTTTCAAACAAAAAAGGCAGACCGCACGGCCTGCCTCTTTCTCACAAATTTTAATCTGTTACCAGTTGAATCTGATCGTCCATGCAGGTCAGCGCCAACAGCTTGGGCGGGTTTTCAAACCGGTTCATCAGCAAGGAAGCAATGGAATCTTCCACTTCCCTGCGGATCACCTTTTGCAGATCCCGGGCGGAGTAAGCCCCGTCGTCGCTGAGGGCGGCCAGTTTTTCCAAAGCGGCATCGTCGTACCGGAAGGTAATGCCACGATCCAGCAGAGAGGGCTTCATTTCGTCCAGCTTTAAAGCTGCAATCTGTTTGAGCTGTTCGTGGCCCAGATTGTGGAACACCACAACCTCGTCCACACGGCCTAAAAATTCCGGCCGCAAAAATTCTTTCAAGCCACGCATGGCTTTTTCTTTGGAAATTTCATTTTCCGTCCTGCCAAAGCCCACCACGCCGGTTTTATCGGAAGAACCGGCATTGCTGGTCATGCAGATTACCGTATTGGAAAAATCCACGGTGCGGCCCTGGGAATCGGTGATCCGGCCTTCATCCAGCATTTGCAGCAAAATGTTCATGACATCCGGATGGGCCTTTTCAATTTCATCGAACAGGATAACGGAATAGGGTTTCCGGCGCACCTTTTCGGTCAGCTGGCCCGCTTCGTCATAACCCACATACCCCGGAGGAGAACCGATCAGCTTGCTGACGGTGTGCTTTTCCATGTATTCCGTCATGTCCAGACGAATCAACGGGTCCACGGAATCAAACAGCTCGCTGGCAAGAGACTTGACCAGCTCCGTTTTTCCCACACCGGTGGGGCCCACAAAGATAAAGGAGGCGGGGCGTTTGACCGAGGTAAGCTGGATGCGGCTGCGCTTAATGGCGTTGACCACTTCGTGGATCGCCTCATCCTGGCCCACCACCCTCTTTTTCAGCCGTTCTTCCAGGCCGATAATCTTTTCAAATTCATTCTGCTTGATTTTGGCAGCGGGAACGCCGGTCCAAAGTTCGATCACTCGGGCCACATCGTCCACTTCCACCGGGATATTTGCCACCTTGGGTTCCAGCGCTTTCAGCTTTTCCCGGCAGGAAAGGATTTCCGATTTGGTCTGGGCAATCTTTTCATAGTCCAGCACCTCTTCCCCTTCCAGCTCCGATTCCTGCTCAGTCAGTTCCTTCAAAGACTGATTGAGCTTTTCATACTCTGTGAGTTCCGGCGCTCGCAAGCTGCGGCAGGAACAGGCTTCGTCCAACAGGTCAATGGCTTTATCCGGCAGAAAACGATCGTTGATATACCGTTCACTGAGCTTTACCGTCAGGTCAATGATATAATCGCTGACCTTGACCCGGTGAAACTGTTCGTAATAACGGCGAATCCCTTTGAGCACCTGCACCGTTTCGCTGAGGGTAGGCTCATTGACGGTAACCGGCTGGAACCGGCGCTCCAGAGCGGAATCCTTTTCAATGTGTTTGCGGTACTCGTTGAAGGTAGTGGCGCCGATTACCTGCACTTCCCCACGGCTGAGGGCGGGTTTGAGGATATTGGCGGCGCTCATGCTGCCTTCGCTGTCCCCAGTGCCCACAATGGTATGGATCTCGTCGATAAACAGGATTACATTTCCCGCCTTTTTGATATCGTCCAGCAAGCCCTTTACCCGGCTTTCAAACTGCCCGCGAAATTGTGTGCCGGCCACCAGGCTGGTCATATCCAGCAGATAAAGCTGTTTGTCCTGCAGGCGGAACGGAACATTCCCCCCGGCAATCCGCTGGGCGATGCCTTCGGCAATGGCCGTTTTGCCCACGCCGGGTTCGCCGATCAGGCAGGGATTGTTCTTGCTGCGGCGGGACAGGATCTGGACAACCCGATAAATTTCCCGGTCACGGCCCACAATGCTGTCCAGCAGGCCCTTTTTCGCACGTTCGGTGAGGTTGGTGCAGAAGCTGTCCAAAAATTTATACTTTTTCGGCGCTTCCCGCCGCTCCCGTTTGCCGGGATTGGAGGTTTTGGGGGCAGGCGGATTGGCGGGGAGATTTTCTCCCTGCTGCTTCATGGACTGCATCATTTCCCCTACACCGTTCATCATATTCTGCAAAAAAGCGGGCATGGTCTGGTTGCCGCCGGGTTCAAAGGAATCTCCGTTGGCCAATTCCGTCATCTGATCACTGATGGCATCAATATCGTCATCGCTGATTCCCATCTGTTCCATCATGGCGGTGACCTGAGGAAGATTCAATTCCTTGGCACATTTCAGGCAGAGCCCTTCGTTGACCGGCTTGCCGTTTTCCATTTTGGACAGAAAAATCATCGCAACACGTTTTTTACATCTGGAACAAAGCATATACTCTCTCCTTCTTATGCGCCGTCTGCATCTTTAAAAATGTCCAGACGGATACTAGCTTGATTATATCAGAAAATACTCCCGCTGTCACGGCTTGGGAGAAATATTGAAAAAAAGTTCTCGGTTTATTCAAAAACAAGGAAAAAACAGGGCGGGAATATTCGAAATTACCCCTCATTTCCTAAACAGCATTTCAATACTGCCTAGCAAATGAGGGGTAACGAAGGTAGAACAGCGGCCGGTTTTACAAATATCAGGATTTTTCCTGAAGAGAATCTTCCAAAGGCTTGTTTTGCTGCAGCAGGCGCCAAAACATGGGCAGATAAGAGAAAAAGGCCAGCAGCATCAGCACCAGAATCAAAACAACCATAATCCAGAGTATCCAGACCGCAGGCGCAACCCGGAAAATAGGAAGAGCCAGCAAAATGATATAACAGCAGTAGGTCACGGCCGTGCAGGCCTTGCCAAACCAGCGGGAAGACGGAATTTTGATCTTCTTTTTCATCAGATATCCGCCGCCCAGGATCTGAAGGATCTCCTTGACGATCACCACAATGGCAATCACCCAGAAAGGGGAATATTTAATGGCAATGCAGATGCTCAGCGCCAAAAGGGAAAGTTTATCCGCCAGAGGGTCCAAAATCTTGCCCAGTTGTGTAATTTGATTGAAGCGGCGGGCAATATAGCCATCCGCAACATCCGTAATCCCGCTGAGCACAATGATGGCCAAAGGAAGCCAGCGCCATTCCATCGGCATGGGGACAAACATGGTGATGACAAAAATCGGAACAAGAATCAGTCGAATGACAGTCAATGTATTCGGAACATTCATTTGAAACATCCTCCAAAGGGTGTAATTACCACTGGGTCCAATGAATTATATTACCACACAAAATGCTTTCCTGCAAGCCAATTTGTGCATCGTTTCCAATGGCAGATACCACCAATCGCAGCAGCAAAACAAATAGCCATACCCAAATAAAGCCCACCAGGACCCCTACCAGGCCGCCTAAAAATCCGTTGGCGGCGCCAATCACCGGTATGCGGTTGATCAGCCGCAGCTTTCCGGAGATGCAGCGAACCAGGATCATCAACAGGCTGAACAGCAATAGCCAGAGAATGGCAGAGATCAACAGGGTCAGCCCGATTTCTACAATGGCATCGGTAACCGCCTGGGAAGTGGCGTCGGTACTCACTTCCATGCCGGTAAGCTGCGCAAGCCAGCGCAAAAAGCCGCTGATTTCCTGTTCCGCTGCGCCTGCCTGCCACTGAGCCAGGGATTGGGCAACCCGTTCCCCAATGGCCGGGCGGAACCATTCTGCAATGATGGGCGAAAGCCAGTCGGAGAGCATCCAGGCGCCGATGGATGCAATAAAGTATCCCAGAAAGCTGACTATGGCGGCGGCAAAGCCCTTTTTGGCATATCCGATGATCACGGCGATGAAGATCAACAACGCCACAGCATCGAAAACCAAAGCATATATCCAACTCATACTACGTTCACTCCTCCGGGCTCAACCGCTGGAAGGTATCGGTGCCGATGGCATAACAGAGATTGCCCAGGCGCACCGCTTGGGTATAACTGCGGTCATTGTCATACTGATACTGAACCGACAAAGCCTGATCGGTTAAAACAATATTTTCCGGCGTCAGGTACACCAAACCATCGGAACTGCTGTACACATCCAGAATCGCCTGATCTACATCCGCCTGCGCTGTCACGGCGCCGGACCCATCCAATACGGCCAGATGGGAGGCATTGGGGTCGGTGGCGTCCTGGGTGGCGACGGCCAGATTTCCATCCTCCAATCCACCCAAAGCGCAAATAGAGCCGGGAAAGGTATAGGTATTTAACAGCGTTCCCTCGCTGTTCATGGTATATACGCCCTGCTGAGCCACCAGCTGGATATTCCCGCTTTTCACCGTCAGGGACAGGGGCAGCACGCCGCTGAGGGTCGCAATCTGCTCCTCCTGATCCCGGTCAGTGCGCAAACGGTAGATCTGGGTGACATAATCGGCGTTTTCGGCGTTCACCGTCGCCACAATGACCTCTCCGCTGTTGACAAAAGCGGCGGCCATAATATAGTTTTCCGCCGAGGACCACTTATAAATCTCGCTGCCGTTTCGATTGTAGATGGAAATGCTCCCCCGATACCGGCTTTCCGTTGTAGAAACCGCAAAAGCGCCGCTGTCGTCCAAGGCGCAAAACAGAATCGAATTTTCCGTGGTGACAGACCGGATATTTCCCCCGGAGTCATCCAGCTTCACCCCGGTGCCGCCCTGATCGTAGGTCAGAAGCATATCGCCTGCACTCACCGAAATGGGGCGGGAACAGCCGTGCTGCAACACAGTATAGCGGGAAGCATCCTGCGAATAAAAAGTAGCGTCACCGGAATCGGTGAGGACAATCCAGTTTCCGCAAACATGGATATCCAAAGGGGCATCATCCTGGGTGCTGATGGGAAAGCTCAAAGGCCGCTGACCGGAGGCGGAATTCTGAATAATGGCACGCACCAAAAAGAACACCGCCATCAGAATCAGCAGGATCAGGATTACGATGGCAAAACGGACAATCAGCGTCCGGCGGCGCAGTTCTTTTTTAATCTTCAGCACGGCAAGAGAATCTTTTTGATCCGGCAGATCCAACTGCTTCTGCAACGCCACGGAGGTGGATTTTTTCAGCTTTTTCCGCTGAGAAGCCGGGGCAGCATGCTGATAATCCTTTTGTTTTTTCTTAAACAGTTTCACCCGGCAGTCTCCCTTCATATTCCACATGATCCAAATAAAGCCCCTGAGCCGGCGCCGTGCGCCCGGCCCGGCTGCGATCCCGCCCCGCCAGGATTTCCGGGATAGCGTAAGGCGGTATGGTCTTTTCGCTGATCTCCAACAAGGTTCCCACCATAATGCGCACCATGTGGTACAAAAATCCGTTCCCCTCTACGGAAAAAAACACCTGATCCCCCCGGCGCATGACGGAAGCAGAGTAAATCGTGCGGACATTGGACTCCATTTCCTTGCCCCCTGCGGCGCAGAAGGCGGAAAAATCGTGGGTGCCCACAAAGTCCTGAGCGGCCCGATGGAGCAGCTTTTCATCCAGCCGCCGGGGATAGCGCAGACACAGCCCCTGAGAAAAAGGGTCCTTCACAGGGTGATTGTGGATACGGTAAAGATACCGTTTCCATTGCACCGAATACCGGGCGTGAAAGGATTCCTCCACCTCCCGGCAGCTTTTGGCCGCAATGCTGTCCGGCAAAACGGCATTTAGGGCATATACCAATTTATCGCAGGGAATGGCCGCCTGGGTGACGGTGTGAAAGTAAAACTGGTTGGCGTGCACCCCTGCGTCGGTGCGGGAACATCCGGTCACCGGGGCCCGCTGCTTCAGCACTGCCTCCAACCCGTCCTGCACCGTTTGTGCCACCGAACAGGCATTTTTTTGAAACTGCCAGCCATGAAAGCCGGCGCCGTTATAAGAAAGTTCCACCAGGAGTTTTCGCATCGCTTTCTCCTTTGAACAAAAATAGATCAAATATTGGGAAGAAGGAAATTCAGCGCCACGCCCACAGCAAACAGCAGCACCATGGAAAGATAGGCAATTCCGTCCTGCCAGTGGTAGCTTAGCTGCCGCAGCCGGGTGCGGCCTTCCCCGCCCCGGTAGCACCGGCATTCCATGGCCAGCGCCAGCTCTTCCGCCCGGCGGAAAGCGGAAATGAACAGCGGGATCAATATCGGGACCAGTGCTTTGGCCCGCCGGATCAATCCGCCGGATTCGAAATCCGCCCCCCTGGCCTTTTGGGCCGACATGATCTTGTTGGTTTCTTCCACCAATGTGGGAATAAACCGCAGGGCAATGGACATCATCATGGTCACTTCATGCACCGGAAGATGGATTTTCTGCAGCGGCCGCAGCCCCTTTTCCATGCCGTCGGTCAGGGCAATGGGCGAAGTGGTATAGGTGAGCATAGAGGTGCCCACAATCAAAATGGACAGGCGGATGATCATCTTAATGGCAAAGACGATCCCTTCCCAGGAAATATGAAAGAATCCCCATTCCACCACCCGGGTGCCGTCGATGAAAAACAAATTCAACAGCGCCGTAATGGCCATAATGGGCAGTATGGGCTTGACGCCCCGGAGCACATTGGATACCGGGATTTTGGAAACGGCAATCACCACCGCCATATATACGGCGCAGAGGGCAAAGCCGATCCAGGTATTTACCACAAACAGCAAAACCAAATATAAAATGGTGCAAACCAGTTTGCTTCTGGGATCCAGCCGGTGAATCACAGACTGGCCGGGAAAGAATTGGCCGAAGGTAAAGTTATTCAGCATCGGTATCCCCCTTCCCACCGGGCCGGTTGAGATATTCCAGCAGCTTCTGGGCCCCGTATGGGACGGTATAGATCTTGTGGGAACTGATGTGATACCCTCGCTGTTCCAGATGCTGAAACAGCAATGTAATCTGCGGCACATCCAATCCCATCTGCTCCAGCTCCTGCCAACGGGAAAACACCTGCTCCACTGGATCAAAGGCAAATACTTTGGCCTGATTCATCACCAAGACTTTTTCACAGTACCGGGCCACGTCCTCCATGCTGTGGCTCACCAGCAGCACGGTAGAACCGGTGGCCTTGCGGTAATGGGCGATCATCTGCAAAATCAGATCCCGGCCCCGAGGGTCCAACCCCGCAGTGGGTTCGTCCAGGATCAAAACCCTGGGTTCCATGGCGATCACCCCGGCAATGGCCACCCGCCGCTTCTGTCCGCCGGACAGATCAAAGGGGCTGTGCTCCAGGTAAGAAGCAGGCAGTTCCACCATTTCCATCGCCCGTTGCACCCGGTGTTTAATTTCATCCGGAGAAAGGCCCATGTTGGTGGGGCCGAAAGCGATGTCTTTTTCCACCGTCTCTTCAAAAAGCTGATATTCCGGATATTGAAACACCAATCCCACCTGAAAACGCACCTGGCGAAGATTTTTCTTCTCCTCCCAAATATCCTTGCCGTCCAGCAGCACCTGGCCCTGGGTGGGGCGCAAAAGCCCGTTGAGATGCTGAATCAGGGTGGATTTTCCGGAACCGGTATGGCCGATCACGCCGATAAACTCCCCATCCCCAATGGTAAGGTTGATGTGGTCCAATGCTGTCTTTTCAAACGGGGTTTTGGGAGAATAAACGTAACTGACATCCTTTAGCTGGATCACTTTGCCGCACCTCCCAACAAGCTGCAGATTGCATCCAGACACTCAGGCTCGGTGAGGATGCCTTCCGGCAGGGGGATGCCTGCCTGACGCAGCCGCCAGCAAAGTTCCGTTACCTGAGGCAGATCCAGCCCCAGGCTGCGGATGGTATTGACCTGGCTGAACACCTCTTTGGGGGTGCCGCTGATGGCGATCTGTCCATGGTCCATGACGACCACCCGGTCGGCCTGACAGGCTTCGTCCATATAGTGGGTAATCAGCACCACCGTGGTGCCTTTGGTTTGATTGAGCTGACGGACGGTGGCAAGCACCTCCCGCCGTCCTCTGGGATCCAGCATGGCAGTGGGTTCATCCAGCACGATGCACTCCGGCTGCATAGCCAGCACCCCGGCAATGGCGATCCGCTGCTTCTGGCCGCCGGAAAGCTGATGGGGGGCGTGCATCCGAAACTCATACATCTCCACCTGTTTTAAGGCCTGATCCACCCGCCGGCGGATTTCGCCGGGCTCAATCCCCATGTTTTCCAGCGCAAAGGCCACATCCTCTTCCACTACGTTGGCCACCAACTGGTTGTCCGGGTTTTGGAACACCATCCCCACCCGGCTTCGGATCTCATACAGGTTTTCTTCCTGTGCCGTATCAAACCCGCAGACGGTACAGTTCCCCCCGGTGGGGATCAGGATGGCGTTGAGCAGTTTGGCCAGGGTGGATTTTCCGGAACCGTTTTGGCCCAAAACCGCCAGAAATTCCCTCGGCTCCACCGTCAGGTCCAGGTGATTGAGCACCCGAAGGGGTGCGGCTTCTTCTCGAGGGTATTCAAAAACCACATCAGAAAGGGAAATCAAATGATTCAAAGCAAAACCTCTGTTTCCAAAAAAACTTAATCATTCTGCCAAATGGCGGTAGAACCGCAGGGCAAAACCAGTCCGCTCTGTTCTACCGGCAGGCCGATTTCATCGGCAGAGACACTGCCGCCGAATCTGGGTTGTATCACACAGCCCAACAGATAGGCCATCACCGAAGGGGACAAGCCGGTGGTGTAAGAATTCAGCAGGAAAAACAACGGATTTTCGCCTAACAGCATGGAACAGCGCTCCACCAGATGGTAAATCTTTTCTTCCAGCTTCCACACTTCCCCGCCGGGCCCCCGGCCATAGCTTGGGGGATCCATCACAATGCCGTCGTATTGACTGCCCCGGCGGATCTCCCGCTCCACAAACTTTTCACAGTCATCGATCAACCAGCGGATGGGTTTGTCATCCAGGCTGGAAAGCTTGGCATTTTCTCTTGCCCAGTGGACCATCCCTTTGCTGGCGTCCACATGGGTCACCGCTGCGCCGGCCTGAGCGCAGGCCAAGGTAGCTCCCCCGGTGTAGGCAAAGAGATTCAGCACCTTCACCGGGCGTTGGGCGCCAGCAATGCGCTGGGCCATCCAGTCCCAGTTTACCGCCTGCTCCGGGAACAGGCCGGTGTGCTTAAATCCGGTGGGTTGAATGCGAAAGGTCAGTTCCCCATAGCGGATGGTCCAGCTCTGAGGAAGGCCGGAAAAATATTCCCAGCTTCCCCCGCCTTTCTGGCTTCGATGATAATGGGCGTCGGGATGCTGCCATGCCGGGTGGCGCTTGGGTGTGTTCCAAAGGATTTGAGGATCCGGCCGAACCAGAACGGTGTCGCCCCATGCCTCCAGCCGTTCCCCGCCGGAGCAGTCCAGCAGGCGGTAATCCTTCCAGTTTGATGAAATTCGCATAACGAAGAAAATCCTTTCTTGCTTTTGCAGGGGGGCTCGGTCAAAACGTCTGCTGGCCCGGCTGGCGCAGATGCAGATGATCATAGGCAGCTTTGGTGGCGCAGCGTCCCCGGGGGGTACGGTTTAAAAATCCAAGCTGCATCAGATAAGGCTCGCAGACATCCTCCAAAGTCACCGCTTCCTCCCCCATGGCAGAAGCCAGGGTGTCCAGCCCAACCGGGCCGCCGCCGTAAAAGCGGATGATGGTGGTGAGCATTCTCCGGTCCATGCTGTCCAATCCAAGCTGGTCAATCTCCATCCGGTTCAGGGCAACATCCACCAGCTCCGGGGTGAGGGTTCCGTCCCCCAGAACCTGGGCAAAATCCCGCACCCGCTTTAACAGCCGGTTGGCGATCCGGGGGGTGCCCCGGCTTCGCTTGGCCAAGGCCAAAGCTCCTTCTTTGGTGCAGGCGATATTTAAAATCTGAGCGCTGCGAAGAATGATTTCACAAAGCTGCTCCGGCGTATACAGTTCCAGCCGAAGCACCACCCCAAACCGGTCCCGAAGGGGGGCGGAAAGCTGGCCCGCACGGGTGGTGGCGCCCACTAAGGTAAAATGCTTCAAGTCCATGCGGATGGAACGGGCGGCGGGACCTTTGCCGATGATGATATCAATGGCAAAATCCTCCATGGCCGGATAAAGCACCTCTTCCACGGTGCGGGGCAGGCGGTGAATCTCGTCAATAAACAGCACATCCCCATCATCCAGATTGGTGAGCAGCGCCGCCAGATCCCCCGGTTTTTCAATGGCGGGGCCGCTGGTGATGCGCAGGGCTCCCCCCATTTCATTGGCAATGATGCCGGAAAGGGTGGTTTTCCCCAGCCCCGGGGGGCCGTGAAGCAGCACATGGTCCAGGGCTTCCCCCCGTTCCTTGGCCGCCTGGATAAAGACGCTGAGATTTTCTTTGGCCTTGTCCTGACCGATGTATTCCGAAAGGGTGCGGGGACGCAGGGAGTATTCCACATCGCTGTCCGCCAGTTCATCGTAAACCGGGTCAACGATTCTGGCCTGTTCCTCGTCCCATTGTGTACTGGAATCAAACATAATTTGCTCCTTACCTTACAGCTTGGAAAGTTGCTTTAATCCAATGCGGATCATCTCTTCCACCGCCAAACCGGGATCCAGCTTTCGGATTACCCCGGCCGCTTCGGATTGAGAAAAGCCCAGCACCACCAGTGCGCTGACCGCTTCCGCAGCATTTTTGCTTTCGCTTTGGATGGTAAGAGATTCTCCCCCCTTCGAAGCCTGAACCGCCGCCTGGGTGGCGCTGATTTTATCTTTCAGCTCCAACACGATCCGCTGGGCGGTTTTAGGGCCGATGCCGCTGCTTTTGCTCAAAGCCTTCACATCCCCGGACGCCACCAAAAGGGCAAATTCTTCCGGCGAGCGGTCGCTCAAAATCGTCAGCGCCGCTTTGGGCCCAACGCCGCTGATGGAAATCAGCATCAAAAAACATTCCAGCTCGCTTTGCTGCGCAAAGCCGTAAAGCTCCAATGCGTCTTCCCGGACGTTTAAATGGGTGTAGAGAAACCCCTGTTCCCCTTCCCTGCCCAGCTTGGTGGTGGTGGTGAGGGTGGTTTTCACGCCGAACCCCACACCGGACACGTCCAGCACCACAAAATTAGGCTGCTTGGTGCGGATGGTGCCATTTAAAGAATAAATCATACCGATGTCCTTTCTGCCAACAAACAAAGACCATTTAATGAACAATTCCGCAGCAATGGGCGTGAGTAATGGCGACGGCCAATGCATCCGCCACATCGTCGGGCTTTGGCGTGGAGCGCAGGTTCAAAAGTTTGGTGGTCATGTAAATAACCTGATGTTTTTCTGCATTGCCGTATCCCACCACCGCCTGCTTGATTTGCACCGGGGAATACTCAAAGACAGGAATATTCCGCTGGGCCGCTCCCAGTAAAATCAGGCCTCTGGCCTGGGCCACGTCGATGCCGGTGGTAACGTTATTGCCGAAATACAGCTTTTCGATGGAGACGGCTTCCGGGTGAAACCGGTCCAGAAGCGCTGTGTAATCCTCATAAATCGTTTGCAGGCGTTTGGGAAAGAGCTGATCCGGCGTGGTGGTGATGGCGCCGTATTCCAAAGTGGAAAAGCGGTTTCGGTTATAGTCCAGGATCCCGACCCCAACAATGGCATAGCCGGGGTCAATTCCCATAATGCGCACAGATCTCCCTCTCCTTTACCATAAGAACCCAGAATAACATGATTATAGCACAGAACTGCTTTCAGGGCAAATTCTTTTCTCGATTTTTCCCGAAAGAAGGAATTTCCCTTCCCCACACCGGGTGAGGAAGGGAATGTATCATTGGATTGGGAAAACGATTTTTTGTGCCAGCGCCATGACATCCATAACATTCAGCCGGCCGTCCGATGAAAAATCCCAGCTTTGCTGAAACGGTGCATCCGCCGCCACGTGCTGCGCCAAGGCCATCACATCCAACACATTGGCTGTTCCATCGCCGTTGATGTCCAGGTTCAGGGAAGCATCCGGAAGCTGGCTGTCATCCTCGGGAAGAGTTCGTTCCACATTTACCCCCACCACGCTGTAATTTCCGGCAGCGTCGTAGGCATAAATGTGGGTGTAGTAGGCGCCGTAAACCGGATTCCCGCTTTCATCCTTTTGATAGGGGATGAAAAGGGAGTATTGCTGATCTTCCGATTCCACCGGATACCAAACAGCGGACTCCCCCGGGCTCTGCCCGGCATACCAGGAGGGGAAATAAACCCTTGCCACTCCAACGTCGTCTGTGATGGTGCAGGTTACGGTATAGCCGTCCTCCTGCAAAACGGTCTGGACCTGAGAAATCACCGGTGCAGTAACATCGGCTTGTTCGGTGGAGTAATTTTCCGCTGTGTACAGGGATAAACCACGGAAATAGGACGCCAGCCGTTCCCAGCTCATGGTGCGGACCGCCACGCCGCAATGATTGTCCCAGTTGCAGTCAAACACAGTAATGCCGGTTTCATCCTGGGAAAGATAGATCATGGTGTGGCCGTAACTGCCGCTGCGGCCCTGGATAAAGTCGCCGGGCCGGGCCTGGGCAAAAATCTGCTGCATCAGCTGAGTATCGTCGGAGGCAAAATCCCATTCACGGGCCAATTCCACAGCGCCGGATGGATTGGGCAGATAGTAATAGTCCTCATCATACCGGCCGATGAAAGTCACTCCAAACAGCCGGTAAAAAAAATAATTGGCAAAGCCCTTGCACTGGATTCCGTAATAATACTGCGACGTGGTGCCGCTGCTGTCGCTGGGGCTGCCGTCGGTGGTCCAATACGTTCCTTCATATTCTTCGATCAGCTGCTCCAGCGCCGATTCGGTAACTGTTTTTGAGGAAACCGCCGTTACAGCAGCAGAAAACAGCAGGACCACTCCGCAAAGCAGAGCGGTCAGTTGTGTTAAGGTCTTTTTCAAGCACATTCACCCTTCATCTGCTTTTCAAAGGAGTATGGGTGTTTTTGTAATTCTTCATTCATTGCTTTTTCCACCTGACGCTGCAGCAGACGGACAGATTCCTGGGGCGTTTTCCCCAGGGGAGGATAGATGGGATCTAAAATCCAAAGATCCATGCAGGGTTTTTTCTTAAATAAGCGGTACAAACCCTTTGGTTCACGGTAGGTGATCACCATGGGCAGAACCGGGACCTGGGCGTCCACCGCCATTTTAAAGGCGCCCCGCTGCATTTTGCGGATGCCTAAGTTATAATAAGGCCGCAGCACCCGCTCCGGATAGATTTGGACGGCGGCGCCTTTTTTCAGCGCCTGTTCCAGTTGGGAAAACAACTCTTTGGTGCGGTGTGGGTGGTTGGACTGGGGCACTGCACCCAAAATGCGAATGAGCTGTTTTACCACCGGGATGCGGAAGTTTTCTTCCAGGGTCATAAAGTACATCCGCTTTCGAAACAGCGCCAGGGCAATCATGGTGCAGTCCATATAATGGACGTGATTGCACACCCCCACCACGCCGGTATGCTTCAATGCTTTATAGCGCTTTATGCCGTGGATATGCAGTCCAAAGGCCAAGGTATTCAGAATGCGGAGGATGCCCAAAACCGGATACAGGGCAAGATAGTGGAAAAAGGTTTTCCAAAAGCTGTTTTGAAGGTAATCATAGCCAAGTTCTGTGTTAAATTCCAACGGACGCCACATTTCCACTGCTTCTGTTCCGGCCTCCGCTTGTGGAAACTCTGAGGCGTCCATGGAAAGCTGCTCATCTTCCATTGTTCTCTCTCACCGCCTGTTCAAACATTGCTTCAGCCTGCCGGACACAGTCTTCCAAAGCGTATTTTTTGCCCAGCTCGGCATAACGGAATTCCATTTGCTCCCGCTCTTCGGGATGATCAATCCACCAATCAATTTTTGCCGCCAAATCTTTGCTGTTGCCCACCTCAAACAGGCTGCGTTCATCCAAAGCAAACTGCGGCGTGGCAGAATTGGGGCTGTTTGCGATGACCGGCACCAAACCGCTGGCAAAGGCCTCCATACAGGACATGGCTTCAATTTCCACATCCGCCGCATGGACATAGAGGTCGCAATAGCCCAGCAGCTGAATCAGGTCGGGTTTGGAATAAAATTGAATGATGGGGGGATGGCGCAGCAATTTTCCGGCCAGTTTTTCCAGTTTCTTTTTTCTCGGCCCCTTTCCCGCCAGGATCAGTTGAATCCGGTCGGCATAACGGCTCATAGCCACAGCACGGATCAGCACATCCGGCCGTTTTTCAATGGACAGCCGCCCGGTTTGCAGGATGACAAATTTATCCCGCAGCTGTTTGGGCTTATGGCGTTTGAAATAGTGAAAATCCGGGTCAATGCCGTTGGAGATGACATGAAGCTGCTCCGTATATCCGGTACGCACCAGCTGCTGCGCAATGAATTTGCTGGGGCAATGAATATGCGTGCAGTAGCGGTAAATATACCGGTGAAAGAAATGGTACAGCAGATCGTTGATCCAGTTGACCTTGCCCAGGTACACCGAAGAGGTAATGTTTTGGGGCTGTACATGAAACGCAGCGGTAAAGGGTTTATGCTTTTTTTGTGCCACCCGAATGGTTTTATGAGACAGGAAAAAGGGGGATAAAATGTGGATCAGATCCGCCCAGTCCACCGCTTTTTCAATTACTTTTCGCTGACGTTTTGCAAACACCATCCCCTGAGATGTAATCAAGCGATTAAAAATCGGCACGTAATACTTTCCCACCAGATAGGCGGAGTCCGTATCCTCCACCATGTCCGGCGTACCATAGCTCATTACACGCACTTCATGGCCATGCTGTTTCAGTACCCCGGCAAACCGCCGTGCAGAAATGGTCATCCCATTGTTGGCGGCATAATATTGATCGGATACCAATAAAATTTTCATAATTGCTTCCTTTATTTTGCGGCAAAGCCGCTTTTCTCTTTTCTTCAATAGTAATGGATAGGTGTCAAAAAAGCATAAGAGGATTATAGCACAAGTATTTACATATTTCAATCAATTCAAGTCTGATTCCGAAGAATTTTGGGGGTCCGGAGAGAAAACGGTAATATGCCGCCGGAAAAAATCCGCCCCCGCCATATCAAAATAGAGTTTGGTCATTTCCCGGTACACCATTTCCCCCTGGGGCCGGCCGGCGGCAATGATGCAGTAATGGTCCTGCAGTACCTGGCTCTTTACGCCGGTGAGGGTGAAGCCGTTTCTCTGATAGAAGCCGATGCGCCGGTTACGGATGGAAAGGTCGTCTTGGTCTGCGGCAAAATCCGGATCTTCCACTTCGGCCAAAAACAGGGGGGCCCGCTGCTGCGCCCATTGCCGCAGCAATCCCAGAAGCTCCCCGCCGATCCCGCCGCCCCGCAGTGCGGGGGACACAGCGAAATAATCCAGCAGCACCGCCTGGGGACCGGTTTGAATCAAAAAGGCATAGCCGCAGAGATTTTTTGGCTCTTCTTCACGAAAAAAGCCAAGGCAGGTGTACCAGCCCCGCTCCTCCAGCTGTTGAATCATGGAAACGGATTTTAATTCACTGGCGGGAAAATCCCGCACCATGGCTTCCTGGTAAAGCCGCTGCCACTGGGAGCGATTCAAAGGGGTGACAAGCATTTCATTTCTCCTCTTTTCGAAGGGATTAAAATCTGTTATACTGTTATTATACGAAAGGATCGGCGCAAAGGCAAATCACACGGGCCGGAAAGGGAGGAAACATCGCCATGAGCATCCATCGGTTACGCAGACACTATTTCTTTTTTGGGGATGTACAGGGCGTGGGCTTTCGTTATCACGCCAAATACGGCGCCCTGGACCTGGGCCTTACCGGCTGGGTGAAAAACTGCTGGGACGGCTCGGTAGAAATGGAGGTGCAGGGAACGGAAGAAGCCATTGACAGGCTGATTCAACTGCTGAATCAGGACCGGTACATCCGCATTCACCGCATGGAATCCAAATCCCTTCCCCTTCAGCCGGAAGAACATGGCTTTCACATCCGGGGA
>CASDQY010000033.1 GCA_949282975.1 uncultured Oscillospiraceae bacterium
GCCCGGGGGAAGCAGAAGCTTCTGGAATGGGCCAAAGAATCCAACCTCAAAGGGGAAACCATATGACCAGAGAAGAAATTCGCCTGGCTTTCCGTCAGGCGCCGGAAGAAGAATTTGCCGCTGTTCCCCAGCAGCCTGCCATCCATGCTTCCCCCCAATTTCAGAAAAAAATGGGGCGGATGCTGGGAATGGTTCCTGCCCGCATCACCAAAACCAAGCGGCTGACCATCCTTCTGTTGGCAGCAGTGCTGTTGATTTTAGGGGCCTGCACCGTGTATCAGGCCTTTACCAACGGAGCCTACATCAAGCTGTTTGGCCCGTACACCAACTTTAAAACCCATACCGAGGAATATCATTACCTCACCCGTGGATATCAGGGCGACAGGGACAGCATCCCCCATTACTCCCTGCCCACGCCGGAAGGATTCGTTCAGATTTATGACGGGTCCTATCTGCCCGACGACTCTTATGAATATTATGACCAGTGGTGGGATCCGGATACCGGGGACAGGCTGACCCTGACCCAGACAGCCCTGGCCTTGGAACCAGAGCTGGAGGTGGATTTTGCACTGCAAACCACAGAACAAGACGGCATTACCGTTTTTTATGGCTGCCGGGAAGATGCAGGCTTTGCCTTCTGGCTCAACGGCGACACCGCCTTTATCCTGGATTATCGGGGAACGGTAACGGATCAGCAGCTTCTGCAATGGGTGCAAAGCATGGATTACACCCCCTATTTCCAGGAACTGGACCCGGAAACCGTTTCCGACTATTACTGTTATCTGGACGATTATTATGACTGGGAGAGCGGCTCCGACCTTCCCATAGGCATGAAATTCTATTACGGTATCTGGGACGAGGTGTACGAGCGCATTGAAGAGGAGGAAACCGGCCGGCACGAAAATATTGACTACAACTTCAGCTCTGCACCGGAGGGATTCACCCTGATCAAAACGGAAAACAACACGGACGTTGGCCCCACCGGCCATCTGGAAAACAGTTTTCGTTTTGCCACCAACGGCGCCACCTATACCTACGAAAATGAACAGGGCGTTCAACTGGTGCTGGATCAGTGTATTCTGGATCCCATTCCGGAATGCGGCACCTGCTGGCCGGGTATTGCCAGCTTTCAGCCCATGGAAGAGGTGCGGGTGCTGGATATGGCGGGGCTGTACAGCCAGGAACCGGAATACAGCCAGCTATATTGGCTTTACGGCGGGCGTTTGATGTGGATTTATTATTACGGGGAGATTTCCAAAGAAGAACTCATTGCCATGGCCGAAACCGTGGACTACGAAAACGGCATTGAAGCTCTTCCCGCCCTGGAAGAAACCGAGGACTCCGGCTCAGTCGATTAAAATCAACCGCTTCTCACCTTTTTATGGCGGTGATTCAGCCCTGTTTGCTTCTCCTTTTCCATCGGCAAGAGCCAAAAAAAGAACCGAGAGACTCCATTTTGGAATTTCTCGGTTTCTTTTTACTTTTTGTATTAAATTTCCATGGCGCCGGACATCACGCAGACCCCTTCCGCCCCGGCGTCCAGGGCCAAAGGCGCATTTTCCGGCGTAATCCCCCCGATGGCGTACACCGGAACGGTCACTCCCCGGCAGACCTGCTGCAAAAACTCCAGCCCCCGGGGCGGGAGGCCGGGCTTGCAGCCGGTGGGGAAAATATGCCCCGCCATCAGAAAATCCGCACCCATCTGCTGGGCACGAACCGCTTCCTCCAGCGAATGCACCGATACCCCCAGGCGCTGGGTGCCCTCCGGGCGGCCATACTCCAGCAGAAGGGGAAAAGAAAGCTGAAGCCACGGATGCCCCAGCCGCTCCCCAGCCCGGGGAAAGCCGTTGAGATAGCAGGGGATCCCCGCTTTGCGGCAAAGGGGAATCACCTGTTTTGCCAAGGCGGCATAATCCGGCCAGCTTAGATCCTTTTCCCGGAGAATCAGCCCCACCGGCTGTTGGGCCAACACCCGCTCAATCTGTTCCAAAAAGGGGCGGCGGCAAAGCTTTCGATGGGTTACGGCGATGGTCTTACAGGTAAACATAATCGTTCATCACCGGCTGCAAGCCCTGGGAGCGGATGCCCTCCAGCACCTGCTCCACGTTCCGGGTATCGCTGATTTCGAACTGATCGTCTCCCTCTTCTTCCCCGGCATGGCTGCCGATGCCGGTGCTGACCCCGGCGGAAATTTTCGTGGCGGCCAGACCGATGACATGATCCCGGAACCGAGCGCACTCCCGGGTAGAGATGGTCATTCCGGCAAAAGGCATGAACAACCGGTAAGCAGTCATGACCTGAAGCAGCTGGGGTTCGTGCACGTCCTTGGGATTGATTTTGTCGTTGTTGATAATGGGGCGCAGGCGGGGGCAGGAGAAGGAAATCTCTGCATGAGGATACTTGCGCTGAATCAGCCAGGCATGCATCCCGGTGGCAAAGGCGTCCTTACGGAAATCATCCAACCCCAGCAGGGCGGCAAAGGCCACGCCCCGCATTCCGCCCATCAGGGCCCGTTCCTGGGCATTGACCCGATAGGGAAACACCCTTTTATGGCCGCCCAGATGAAGCTTGCCGTATTTTTCCGGGTTATAGGTTTCCTGGAACACGGTAACGTAATCCGCCCCGGCGTCCCGCAGCTTGCGGTACTCATCGCTGTTCATGGGGTAGACCTCCACCCCCACCATTTTGAAGTAATCCCGGGCGATGCGGCAGGCATCGGCAATATAATCCACATCGCTCATCTTCCGGCTTTCTCCGGTGAGAATGAGGATCTCCTCCAGGCCGGTTTTGGCGATGGCTTCCATCTCCCTGCGGATGCCGTCGGTATCCAGCTTGGCCCGGCGGATTTTGTTGTGGCAGTTAAAACCGCAGTAAACGCAGTAGTTTTCGCAGTAGTTGGAGATGTAGAGGGGAGTGAAAAGGTACACCGAATTGCCGAAATGCTTTCTGGTTTCCAACTGAGCCTTTTGGGCCATCTCCTCTAAAAAGGGGGCGGCGGCGGGGCTGAGCAGGGCGGCAAAGTCCTCCGGCGTGCGGTGATCTGCATCCAGCGCCTGGCGGACGTCGGCAGCAGTATAACGGTTGTAGTCGTATGCTTCCCGGCGGCGGAGCACTTCATCTAAGATGGTAGAATCAATCTGCTCCATCTCCGGGGCGTATTCCATGGGGTCCCAGTCTTGGGTAATTTTCGTCATGCCGGTTCCCTCCTTAGTCCTGCAAAAATCCGGTAAGGGGGCTGGAGGCGCTGGCGGTGCTGCGCACCCGTCCCAAACCGGAAAGGTAAGCGGCACGTCCCGCTTCAATGGCCTTGCGGAAAGCGCCCGCCATGGCGGGAATGTCCCCGGCGGTGGCAATGGCGGTGTTGGCCATGACGGCGGCTGCGCCCATCTCCATCACTTCACAGGCCTGGCTGGGGCGGCCGATGCCGGCATCCACAATAATGGGCAGGTCAATCTCCTCCACCAGGATTTGGATGAATTCCTTGGTGCACAGCCCTTTGTTGGAGCCGATGGGGGCGGCCAAAGGCATGACGGCAGCCGCACCGGCATTCACCAGATCCCGGGCCACGTTCAGATCCGGATACATATAAGGCATCACAACAAAGCCTTCTTTGGCCAGGATTTCCGTGGCCTTGATGGTTTCGTAATTGTCCGGCAGAAGGTATTTGGATTCGTGAATTACTTCGATTTTCACGAAATCCCCGCAGCCCATCTCCCGTGCCAGACGGGCGATCCGCACCGCTTCTTCGGCGTTTCTGGCGCCGCTGGTATTGGGCAGCAGGGTAACGCCCTTGGGGATATAATCCAGAATATTTTCGGTGTCCCCGGTATTGGCCCGGCGAAGGGCCAGGGTAATAATCTGGGCGCCGGCGTCCTCTACCGCCGCCTTAATCAGGTTTAAATCGTATTTTCCGGAGCCAAGAATAAACCGGGAGGTAAATTCATGGCCGCCTAATTTCCAGGTGTCCTGCATCCTTGTTCTTCCTTTCCAAATTGTATTGCCGTCAGGGGAGCTCTTCCCCCAGAATCAGCCGCACCGCCAGGTTGGCCTGATGCCCGGCGCAGACGCTGACTCTCGGCGCCATCAGCCCCCGAAAGGGAGCCAAATCGGTGGTTTCGTCTCCGCAGAGATAAAGCCGCTTTGCCGCTTTGCGGCTGTGGATGTCGTTGGCACTGCCATAGCCCGCCATACCGGAGCCGGAGATCACGATGGTGTTGGGGCACTGTTCCAACACCGTACTGACCAGCATGGCCTTCTGTTCCGGCTGATCAAAGGCTTCGCAGAGGATGGGGTCGTCAAAAAACAGCGCTCCGGCATTTTCCTCAGTGACCCGCACCGTCTGGGGCAGCAGAGTCAGATAAGGGTTGATTTGCCGCAACAGTTCGCAGAGGGCTTTGGTCTTTTCCTGCCCCAGCTGGGGCAAAAAATACTGCTGGCGGTTCAGGTTGGTCAAGTCCACCACATCAAAATCCACCAGATGCAAAGTGCCCACCCCGGTGCGGGCCAGCATAACGGCAATGTGGCTGCCCAGTCCCCCCAAACCGGCCACACCCACCCGGGCGTTTGCCAGCTTTTGACGGATTTCCGAGGAAAACCGCTGATCCATGGCGGCGGTTATCTCTGCTTTGGTGCAGTTTGGAGTATCAGCCCCCTCCCACAAAGCGCACCACCTCCAATTTATCCCCTTCCTGCAAGGGGGTGGTTTCATATTGAGCCCGGGGAACAATCGCCCCGTTTTTTTCCACCGCCACCCGCTTGGCGTCAAACCCCATTTGGGTGAGCTGTTCCAGCACATTGCCACAGCCGGCCTGCGGTGTTCCGTTTACCGTTACGGTCATCTCCTTCACCTCCCAACGAGCAACAAAAAAGAGCGCACGAAACGCTACACCCGTGGTGGTGTACCCCTTCGTGCGCTCTGCACTCTATGAGACAGTATACCCGTCCCGGCTGTTTTTGTCAAGAGCCTTTTGCCTGGGACTGTTTCTGCTTCAGCGCCGCCAGGATTTCCTGCCGGGCAAAATCCAATCCCAAACCGGTATCCACCGTCAGATGGTAGTTAGAGGCCAGCCCCCAGACATTGTGGGTGTAATAACGGTAATGCTCACCCCGGCGGCGGTCCTCCCGGTGGAGCTTTTCCTCCGCCTGCTGCAAAGAAAGCCCTTCGGTTTTGGTAAGGCGTTCGGCCCGAATCCCCGGGGCACCATGAAGGAATACCCGCAGGCAGTTTTCATGATCCCTGAGGACAAAATCACCGCAGCGCCCCACGATGACACAGTTCCCCCTTGCGGCAAATTCCCGGATTGCCTGGGCCTCCGCTTGAAAGATTTGATCCTGGGGCGAGGTTTTCTGCCCGCCGTAACCTTCCATGGAATGGAGCAGATCAAACAGCAAACTGCCGGTCAGGCCTTCCTCCTTTTCTTCCACCAGCTCTTCCGGCAGGCCGGTGGTTCCTGCGGCAATGCGGATCAAATCGCTGTCGTAGTAATTCCAGCCCAGTTTGTCCGCTAACTGTTTGCCGATTTCCCGGCCGCCGCAGCCGTACTGCCGCTGGATGGCGATGCACCAAAAATCCCCTTTGGCTTCCGAGGGGGATTTACTCCGAACCGAAGGATACAGCTTTCCGGGAAGAAAGCCCAGCCACCGCCCCAACAAACGGGCGATAAACCCCACCAAAAGCGCCGCTGCAATGGTGCCCTCCCGCACCCCTTGTAAGCCATGGAAAAACACCAGCGACAGCACACCGGCAATCACGGTCATGGAAGCATCGAAAATAATCTTGGTAATGCCGAAGTCGGTATGCCAGGTAAACACAATGGAACGGACAAAAGATTCCCCCGGCAGCATCACAACATCCGCCAGCACTTCCAGATAGACCCCAAACCCCAGTACTGCACAGCCCATCAATAAGCTTACTACTTCCAACAGATACCCCTGGGGATTCATCCAGTCCAACAACAGCATGGTCAAATCAATAAACCAGCCAAACAGCACCGCCACCGGGATTTGCAGCCAATATTCCGGTTTAAATTTTCTGCGCAGCAAAAGCAGCTGGAAAAATACCAGCAGCAGGTTGAAGAGAATGGTAAAAACCCCCATAGACCAGGGAAATTCCAAACTCAGCACATAAGGGATGGAGGAGATGGGCGAGGTCCCCAAATTTGCTTTTGTGATCAAACTCACTCCCAACGAGTTGATAAAAAGCCCAACCAGAAATATCCCATACCGCAGCCCCAATTCCTTCGGACTCTTCTTCCCTGCCGCTGTTTCGTTCATTCTGCTTCCCCTTTCATGTCCCTTAAATTTTCAGCCACCCGGACCAACAAACCGATCAATTCCTGCCGCTGCTTGGAATCCAGACCACCCAGAGCCTGTTCTTCCAGCCGGGCAAAAACCTGTTGGACGGTTTTGGCTTTCTCTTCCCCCAAAGCAGTCAGGTACACCCGGAGGCTCCGCCGGTCCCCCTGCTCTGCCCGGCGGCAGATCAGGCCGGATTGCTCCATTCCGGCCAGCACGCTGCTTGCCGAAGCCGGTTCCATATGGCAGCCAAACGCAATGGACTTTTGATTGGCGCCATTGTGCTCTATCAAATAATCCAGCACCTTTGGCTGCCCGGCGGTGAGGCCTTCTTTGCGCAGCCTGGCCAGCACCTTTTTTTGCAAATCCGTATGGGCCGCCATAATCTGATAGTGAAAATTGGGTTCCATGGGCCGGTCTCCTCTTTGTTTGAATCCTTATTATTAGAACTCTAATTATTATGGCCATTCATTGGGGCGCTGTCAATGCAAGGGAAGAAAGCTTCTTTTGATTTTCGAGAGTTTCTACAGTTGCATCCGAAAATTGTGAATAAATTTTGCAAAATCATAACACTTTTTCTCCGGGACGTGGTATAATGATTGCCAAAGGCAATCATTACGGTTCCCCTCTTGCCCGGCCCAATGTCCGGCCGGCCATTTTGCTTCGCAAAAACCGAGGGAAACCCATTCGGATTTTCATGGTATAATGATTGCCAAAGGCGACCATTACGGTTCCCGCTTTGCCGCTTAAAAGCAACGGCGGCATTTCGCCCGGCGGCGAAAACCGGCGGAAACCCAACGGAAGTTTCATGGTATAATAAAGTTTCTTATGTAATTCTTATGTAAAAGGATGAAGTACATGGCAGTCAAGCGAAACGATTTCGACGAACTGAACCGCCGCAAAAACGAATGGGTGCAGCTGCGGCAGAAGCATCAACAACTGGTGAACGCTTCCAGCCAGGAAGAACGAAACCAGGTCATCCCCAACACTCCTACCGAAGGCCCTCACACCCAGCCCGCCACTACCGGCGAACGGGTTTCCAACTTTTTTTACCACCACAAAGTTCCGGTCATTCTAATCACCATCGGCGTATTGTTTATTGCTTTATGCTGCTATCTGTTTTTCAGCGCCGAACATTATGATATGGAAATTGTGCTGTACTCCGATATCGGCTTTGAGGAGGAGCAGCTTACCACAGTCACCGAAGAGCTGGAAACCCTCTCGCAAGGCATGAAAGAGGACGGCGGCAACCTTACTATTTCCTTTAACGATATCAATTCCGCCAGCAACCAGATGGATATGAACGCCGGTTATCAAACTCGGTTGAATATGTCTTTTTATCTGGATTCCTCCTTCCTCTATCTTTGTTCGGAGGATGCCTACCAAAATCTGTCGGAGATGGAAGATGTGGTGCTGGCCGACATTTCTTCCTTGGGAGAAAGCGAGAACCTGGAGCAGAATCGTTACCGGATCAACGACAACCCCTTGTTCCAATCCATAGCGGGGGACGGTGATCTTTATCTGATCGCCTGCGACGCATCCATGGTGGACGAAGGCAACCTGGACCAGTACCAGCAGGCGCTGGATCTGCTGCAGCGAATCATTGCAGCGGAAGCGGAATAAATAATAAAAAATGACGTTTGAAGGCAAAGCTGCAGTTCAAACGTCATTTCTTTTTTGTTATTTTACGGGATGGCCCGCTCCGGTTTTTTGGCCGGCAGGCGCAATAAAGCTGTTACCCTTTTTTCCGCCCGAACAACCGGGCAAAGAATCCTTCCTTCTTAACCGGCGCCGCCGGGAAAGTCACCGGCTGGAACTGCTTTGCCTGTTCCGCCTGTTCATAGGCTTGTTCCCAGAAATACTGCTGGCTGTCCAGCGGCTCTTCCCCTTCCCGGATGCGATAGACATAACTGCCGTCCGGCTGCTGGATCCGGGCTTTCTGATTATCCCGGAACATGATATCCAAAATTTCCTCCAGCTGCTGTTTCAGCGCCGGATCCGCAATGGGTGCGCCTACCTCCACCCGATGTTCGGTATTCCGTGTCATAAAATCGGCGGAAGCGATGTAAAGCTTTTTCCGTTCTCCCACCCCGAAGCTGTAAATTCGGGCGTGCTCCAAATACCGGCCCACAATGCTGATAATGGTGATATTGGGATAAATGGGCTTCATGCAGCAGATGCCCCGCACCACCATTTCCACCGGTACTCCGGCGGCAGCGGCTTCGTAAAGCTTGTCGATGAGATCTTTATCGGTAATGGAATTCATCTTCAGTCGAATCTTGGCCGGTTCTCCACGTTTGGCAAAGGCGATTTCCTCGTCAATCATGGTGACAATCCGGCTCTTGCAGCATAAAGGCGCCACCAGCAGATGTTCCACGGATTCCACCACCGTTCCGGTAAAGAGGCTGTTGAACACCACCGACGCATCGGCGGCAATTTCCTGCCGGGAAGTCATATAGGAAAGGTCGGTGTAAATACGGGAGGTCTTTTCATTGTAATTTCCGGTGCCGACCTGGGTGGTGTACTTGATTTTATTGCCCACTTTCCGGGTAATCAGGCAGAGTTTGGAATGCACCTTATATCCCGGCAAGCCATAAATCACATTGCAGCCGGCTTCTTCCAGCCGCTTTGACCAGTCGATATTGTTTTCTTCGTCAAACCTGGCCCGCAGCTCTACCATAACCCCTACTTCCTTGCCGTTTTCCGCCGCCTGAATCAAAGCGTTGACAATTTTGGAGTTTTTGGCCACCCGATACAGGGTAATCTTAATGGAAATTACGTCGGGATCCTTGGCGGCTTCTTTTAACAGCCGCAAAAAAGGATCCATCGAATGATAAGGGTAATAAAACAGAAGATCCTTTTGCTCAATCTGCGCCATCATGGATTCCTGCTCATTGACCTGGTTGGAGAGCTGGGGTTCCTGAGGCGGGAAGAAAAGCTGGGGATGCTGCTTGGCCACCATATCCTCCATAGCATAGGCAAAGGAAAGATCCAGGGGACTGGTGTCCACAAATACCTGTTCCGGCTGAAGGGTAAGCTGCTGGCAGAAATAATTCTTTAAATTGTCGCTCACCGGGCTGTTCAGTTCCAGCCGCACCGGGGCCAAACGGCGGCGCTTTTTCAGCAATTCCTCCATGGCAGTGCGGAAGTCAATCTCCAATTCATCGGAATCTTCCACATTGATGTCGGCGTTCCGGGTGATTCGGAAGATGGTCTTTTCCAACACCTGATGCTTGTTGAATACCTGTTCGGCAAAAAAGCAGATCAAATCCTCCGCCAGCACAAACTTCACGCTGTTTTCCCCGCTGGGAAGGATGATCAGCCGGTTAAACAGGCCGCTGGAGGAAATGATCCCCAGCCGCACATCGCCGGACTTGGACGCCAGATTGACCCCCACATAAATTTCCTTGTTTTTCAGGAAAGGAAACGGCTGGCGCTTATCAATAATCTGAGGGGAGATCAGGGGCATGATTTCCCGTTCAAAGTAAAGCTGCAAATACTGGTATTCCGCCGGATCCAAGCTGGACATGGTAAGCTGCTGCACCCCTTCCCGGGACAGCTTCCCCATAAGCTTATGATAACCGGTATCCTTCCGGGGAAGGAGATTGCGCACCTCCTGATAAATGGCTTTGAGCTGCTGTTGGGCAGTCATGCCGGTGCGGGCATCCACCGCCTTTTTGTTGGCGATATGCTGGTCGAACAGGCTTCCCACCCGCACCATAAAAAACTCATCCAAATTGCTTTGGAAGATGGCGATAAATTTAAGCCGTTCATAGCGGGGGACTCGATGATCCTCGCTTTCCTCCAGCACCCGCTCGTTAAACTGCAGCCAGCTCAGTTCCCGGTTGGTATATCTGCATTCCGGGGCGGTTTTTTCTTTTCGCTCCGCTTGTTTTTTCATCTCATTCCTTCCTCTCTCATCCAATTTCATCTGCGATGATTGGTTTGTTATCTGCTTTGTTGTTTTGCATCTTTTCTTGGCGGTTCATCCAATCCAACAGCCAGCCTTCCCGGACGCTGCTGGAAGAGATCCGCACGGTATCCACCTGAAACTGCCGGATCACCGCCAGGATCACCAGCATCCCCGGCACACAGGTCACCAGCCGCCCCGGGTCCGCTGCCAGAATTTCAGCCCTGGCCTGCTCGGGATGGTCCAGATACCGCTCTTTCAGCGCCTCCAGCGCCGATGCGGCAACCGTCCCATGGTCTGCGCCAAGCAGCCGCTTCAACAGCCGGGCGCTGCCCCCCATCAGATAAAGGGTGGAAAAGGACAGGCCGGCAAACGCCTCCGCCCGGGCTAAGACTTCGCCGGCGTTTTGCGCAATGGCATGGGCCTCTTGACGAGTGGGCAGATCTTCTGCCACAAACTGCTGCTTCATCTTTAAGGCTCCCAGAAAAAAGCTTTCGCTGGGGCCGGGCTTTCCGTCCAGCCAGGTAAAAAGCTGGGTGCTTCCGCCCCCCAGATCCTGTCCCAAAAAAGAATCCTCTTTGGCCGTCAGGCGCATTCCCAGCAGGTTGTAATAGGCCTCCTGTTCGCCGGAAATGGGGTGAATGGTAATGCCGGTTTCCCGGCTTACCCGGGCGATGACCTGGGCCTGATTGGTGATCTGCCGCAGGCTGGCGGTGGAAAAACATTCCAACTGTTCCACCTGCCGGGTTTGGCAGATGGTGCGATATTCCAGCAATACGGCAATCAGCCGCTGTATCCCTTCCTCGGACAGTTCCCCGTGAGAAATATAGTTGAGGATTTTCACAAACCGGGCCTGAAAATCCAACTGCTCAAACCGGTTCCCCTGAACCTGATACAGCGCTAATTTCACGGTATTGGACCCTAAATCAATCAACCCCAGCCGCATGGTTTTCCTCCTCGGTGTCAAAGGCGCAGATTCCGTGTGGTCCACCGTTTTG
>CASDQY010000034.1 GCA_949282975.1 uncultured Oscillospiraceae bacterium
TCTTTACCGCCAGGGTCATCGGGTTGGACTGCTCTTTCGGGGAAAGCAGCAACCAGAGCACTACCGCTGCGGCAATCACCACCACGGCGGCGGGAATCAAAATGAAAAGGAGCTTCTTCTTTTTTCCGGTCAACGTCACAAGAATCACCATCCTGCCAGCGGCTTGCCGCTTTAATTTGTGGGAAAGGAACGTCGGGACAAAGGCTTCCCCCTGGGGCGATGCCCACGCAGTGGCATCCGCTGCCGCCGCAGGCGGCGGATGAGGGGGAAACAGTCTGAAGCTGCCTTGCCGCTTTTCGTTCTTTTTCCTGCTTTTATTATAGAGAAAAACGTCGATATAAGCAATATGAAAATGATACAAAGTTTTGTCTGATTTTATGTAAGACCCTCCAAAAACATTTTTAAAAAACGACTTTGGGGTCAGGCGTTGCCTTTATCTTCTTGGGAAAAGAAAAGAGAGCCGCACAAAGCGGCTCTCAGCTTGTCGAAAAAGGATTCGGATGTTTCCGGATTGACCCGCCCTCGGCTTTACGCCTTCGGGTGGGCGGATTCCGAATTTTTATTTCCGCAACTCTATTTCAAAAGCAAAATAGAAACAAGGAATTTTTAAACATAATGATTCTCTTGCAGGGGCTTTGCCCCTTGCAACCCCAGCAGCTTTTTAAAAAAAGCTGCACCAAAAACTTTATATTTTAGCTTTTTCTACCGTCGGAAATGCCGCCCCAAGCGGCTCTCCCCCATCCTCAACAGATTCACCCTTTTGCTTCGGCCGGATTTGCCGGCGGCGCCTGGGTTTTCTCCCCATACCGTTTTTTCAGCCGCCCATAAATCACAAAGAAAGCGGGAACCAAAAAGGCGTCCGCCAGAATCCAGGCGGCGGGATGGGCCAGGCAGGCGCCGGTAAAGCCCAGTACGGGAATCAGCAGCAAAGCCACCACCGACCGGGCCACCATTTCGCACAAGCCGCTAAACAGCGCCAGCTTGCCGTAGCCCATGCCCTGGATGGTAAAGCGCACGCAGTTGACCAGGGTCAGCAGCACATAGAAAGCGCTGGCCCAGCGCAGAAACTCCCCGGCCTGGTCGGCAATGGCGGTTTCCCCGGCGTCCAGGAAAATCATGGCGGTGTAGGAACCGAAAAGCCCCAGCACAACCGCCGCCACAATGGAATAGGCAAAGCCGATGGCGCAGCCGCTAAACAACCCGGTTTTGATCCGGCGGATCTCACCGGCGCCCAGGTTCTGGCCCACATAGGTGGCCATGGTGGTGCCCAATGCGTCAAAGGGGCAGCAGGCGAAGTTGCTCACCCGGTTGCCGGCGGAAACGGCGGCAACCGCAGCGCTGCCCAGGCCGTTTACCGCCGTTTGCAGGATCACGCTGCCGATGGCGGTGATGGAATATTGCAGCCCCATGGGGATCCCCATGCCGCAGAGGTTTTTGAAGTACCGGGGGCGGAACCGCCAGTCCTGCTTCCGGGGAACCAGCAGGGGAAACTTCTTGGCAATGTACACCAGGCAGGCCAGCCCGGAGCAGAGCTGGCTGATCACCGTGGCGATGGCTGCTCCCTCTACCCCCATGCCGAAGGCGAGGATAAACAGCAGATCCAGCCCCACGTTCAGCAGCGCCGCCAGCGCAAGAAACACCACCGGGGTGCGGCTGTCCCCCAAAGCCCGGATCAGGGCGGAGAGCAGATCGTACAGGATGGTGGCGGGGATGCCCAAAAAGATGATGAAGATGTACCGGTCGGCGTAATCCAGAATGTTGGCCGGGGTCTGCATCCAGATCAGGATCTGGCGGCAGAACACGCAGACAAGAACGGTAAACACCACCGCCAAAATCACCGCCAGCCACACCCCGTTGGCCACATAACAGCGCAGGCCGTGCCGGTCCTGGGCGCCGAAGCGCTGGGCCACCGGAATGGCGATGCCGTTGCACACCCCCATACAGAAGCCGATGATCATAAAGTTAATGCTTCCGGTGGAGCCAACCCCGGCAAAGGCGTCCACCCCCAGATACTGGCCCACAATCATGGAATCTACCATGCTGTAGATCTGCTGAAGAATCATCCCCAGCAGCATGGGGGCGGCAAACCCTAAAATCAGCTTGACAGGGCTGCCGGAGGTCATGGATTTGATGGAGGAACGGGACACGAAAAGGACTCCTTTTTTCTGGTTTTCCGCCTTATTGTAGTGCAAACTGCAGCGGGATGCAAGAGTGGAAAACGTAGGAGTTTTCCCCGGCAGCCGGGATGGTTTTTGGAGAAAATGACGAGAGTTTCCACGGCGGTTTCTGCCGGTTGAAAGCAAGGCGTTTCCCATCCTCGGCCCGCTGCCCCTGCTTTGGTAAATAAGCGGACAGACTGGCTGCGATCCGGTTTCCCCTGAACAGAAGCTCCCGGTTTTCAACAAAATCTTTTTTTCTTTTTATGCCATGCTATAATACTATTCTATTCTCCTATTAAAGAATTTTATTAAAAGCTTATTCTTATTCGGTGGACATGGGGGACAGGGGCGGCAGGACTTTTCCACCATCCCCCGCTGTCTTTTGGGCCGCTGATCCCAGTCGTGGCGGGACTTTTTCACATTACTCAACAATTTTTTGTTGAAAACCTTCTTTTTTCCTGCGGAAAACCTTGATTTTTCCACCCTGGTTTTTTGGGACTTCCCGGTTTTTCACAAGTATCAACAAGTTTTCAACAATTTACTTTTTTGATCGGGGGAATGGTGAAGAATTTTCGGGAAAACCGCCGGTCATTCAGGGACTTTTCAACCGTTTCAACAATCGAAATGTTGAAAACCTTTTGATTTCAACCCCAGTGTTTTTCAGGGATTGCCCCCTTTTTCAACAAGCCTTTCCCGCTTTTTGTCGAAAACTCCCTGTCACTTAACAGGAGCGAAGGGTGCCGAACAGGACCTCGGTTTTGGGGGTGAGGTAGATCTGCCGGTGGCCCATGGCCCGCTGGTCATGGCGGCGGGTCAGGTACCCCTTTTCCTCCAGGCGGCGGATGTGCCGCTGAATCTGGCGGGGCTGGATGTGCAGCAGCTCCGAGAGGAACCGATCCCCCTGAAAGCTGTAGCCCTGGCCATGAAGGCCCCGGCGGAAGTAGCCCAGCAGATAGACGTCGGTCAGGTCTAACCCGTCCTCCAGCAGGGTGGTGAGAAGGATGTCCGGAATGCGGACATAGAGATTGATGATCCGATCTTTGTTCATGGGTTTGCTCCTTTCCAAAATGAGTGAAGATTTGATCCGGGGGAAAAACACCCCTTCACCCATAGGGCAAAAACCGCCCTTTTTTGCACAAATCAGGGCAAATTCCCGAAAAATAAATTGGATATGCAGGATTTAAGCCGGTTATGCCGAAAAAAAGAAAATCCAATTCCGAAAAAATTTACAAAAATCTCTGGCATTTTTGGCAAATATTTTGTATAATAAAGACAGAACCGCTTCCCCGGATACAGAACCGGGGAGCCGCAAGGAGGTCGAAGTTATGATTAACATTTCTGCGAGAGGCTTTGAATTAAAGCAGGGCGCCAAGGACGGCATCGCCAAGGAGCTGCGCCGGGTGGAAAAAATGCTGCCCCAGACGGCGGCCTTTAACGTCACCCTGACCCGGCAGCACAGCGGGGATTACCAGTGCGACATCACCGTGGTGGACGCCGGAAGCTTTATCCGTGGGGAGGCCCTGGCGGATAAGATCCAGCCCTCCATCGACATGGCGGTGGACGATCTGAAGCGGAAACTGCGCAAGCTCAAGACCAGCCTGGTGGACAAAAAGCGCAAAAGCGGCCTGGACACCCTGGCCAGCGCCATGGAAGAACTGGCGGCGGAAAGCGACTGGGAGGACAGCGAACCCAGCGAAAGCATCCAGCGCACCAAGCGGGTGGAGCTGATGATGATGACCGACGACGAAGCCATCGTCCAGATGGAAATGCTGGGGCACTCCTTCTTCGTCTATCTGGATGAGGACGGGGACACCAAAGTGCTCTACCGGCGCAAAAACGGCTACGGCGTATTGATCTGCCGTTAAAA
>CASDQY010000035.1 GCA_949282975.1 uncultured Oscillospiraceae bacterium
GAAATTTCCCCCTTCAATCTGGTTGCCGCAATAAGGACAAAACATGGCTTCCACTCCAATCTCAATCTGCGCCCGGCCTATGAAGCTTTTTCAAGCCCCAGACCCGGGACTGCCTCCCCTTTGGCCAAATTAGGCCAGGGGAAGAAAATTCACCAAAAACTGTCAATCCAGGGTTATTATAACAATCCATCCCGCCGCTTGTCAACGAAAAGTCCCGCCGCCCCGCAAAATAGAAAAGGCCCCCCGAAGGAGACCTTTTCCCATTGCCCGTCACTGGAGCAGCCGGCTGCATCCAACCTGAAAGAGAACGAACAGGGACGGGCCCGAACGAGTTCCCTTACTCACCTCAAAATCACACCTCACCGAGATGCAGTCCGGCTGCCTTCTCAATCACTTCCCAAAACTGCGGGAAGTGCTTTTTCAGGCTAATTGGTTTCAGCTGGGGGGTGGTAAAGCCATGCAGGGTGGCGCCGGTGACCAGCAGCACCCCGTCCTGATTTTCCACCCGATAGGCAAATTCCAGCCGTGCCGGCGTCAGGTTGGTGACGGAGGTGGTGACCGTCACCACATCCTCATACTTGGCGCCGTGAATAAATTGACAGCTCAGGCTTTTCAGGGGCAGCCACACCCCCGCCTGTTCCATATCACGATAATGCAGCCCCGCCTGGGCGATAAAATCGGTGCGGGCTGCTTCAAACCAAATGGGGTACACCGAATGGTGGACAATGCCCATCTGGTCCGTCTCCTGATAGCGGACCACCAAACTGGTCTTGCTTTCCATCTTGGAATGCTTCCTTTCTTTGCCGGGTTACTTCATGCCGTATTTTTTCGCCTGTGCCACCGCCATCTGGTCGCACCGCTCATTTTCCGGCAGGCCGGTATGCCCCCGGACCCAGCGGTATTCCAGCAGATGCCGGTCGTAAAGCTCCAACAGCCGTGCCCACAGATCGGCGTTTAAGGTAGGCTCCGTTTTGTTGCGCATCCAGCCGTTGTCCCGCCAGCGGTGGGCCCATTTCAGCCGCAAAGCGTCCAGCACATAGCGGCTGTCGGAGGTGAGGATCACCCGGCAGGGGCGCTTTAAGGCTTCCAGACCCTTGATGACGGCGGTCAGCTCCATGCGGTTGTTGGTGGTGGAGGGCTCCCCGCCGGAAAGTTCCTTGCGCACACCCTTATATTCCAGGATGACCCCCCAGCCCCCCGGCCCGGGATTGCCGGAACAGGCGCCGTCGGTATAAAGGTATACCGGCTCGGTATCCTGCAGGTTCGGCATGGAAAGTCCTCCTTTTGGGTATCTCTTAGTTATTTTCATTATAACGCAGTCTAAGCAAAAATGCAACAGCTTTTTCAGCAGATGGAGAAAATAGGCGGGAAGTACGGACAAATTTAAATAAGTTGTACGTATCTGCGCCCCGCCGAAAAAAACCGCTCCCCCCGGACCAACCCCATGGCCAGCCTGAGAGGAGCGTTTTCCCTTTTGCAGAAGTATCTTCCGGCCGTCCTTACGGCGCTTTATTCTTCCTTATGCTCTTCCGCTTCCGGTTGCTTCTCCTCTGCCGGCAAAGCCGGCGCTTTACCGTACCGCCATTTCAGATACCGGCTTTCCGCCGCCGGTTTCACCGGCAGGAAGGCTTCGCTGCGGTGCCGTCCGGGAAGCACGGCATAGTGTTCCGGATCTCTGCGGCGCAGCACCATCCATCCCACCAGCCAGATCAGCAGCAGGCCGCCGCCCACCCCGGTGAGGACCCAGCCCTGGGTCATGCCCGGCGTTTCATAGGTGAAGGTAATGGTGTTGTCCCCCGCCGGGACCAGCACCGCCATAAAGCCCACATTGGCCTTGACAATCTCCGCAGGCTGGCCGTTTACCATGGCCGTCCAGCCCTGGTCATAGGGTACCGAGAAAAACACCAGATTGGCGCTTTCCAAAGAGATGGCGGCCTCAAAGCCGGTGTGGTCCCAGGTAAAGCTGTCGCAGGAGGTCGCCGCCCGTTCCGTGCAGTTTTCCAGATACTCCGCCTGGCCCACATTCACCCGGGCATAATCGCTTTGCTGTTCCATCAGGCCGCCGTAAAGGGCTGCGTCCTCATCGGACAGGCAGAGGGCCTCCAGCATCACCTTGTCCCGGCTTTCCTCGGGATAGGTTTCCAGCTGGGTGCGGGTAATATATTTGTCGTAGGTAAAGCCCATGGGGATGAAGTATTGGTTCTGGTAGATATCCAGGCCGTTTTGGGTGTCCAGATAGGTAAAGCCCGGCAGATCCGGACGTTCTTCCCCGGCCTGCACAAAGCAGTAGCGCACGCTGGTCAGCCCCCGCAGGCCGAAGTAGCTGAGATCCGGGCGGCTGGCCACATCCCGGTTTACCCCGATGACATCGTAAAATTCCATAATGGAACCTTCCACCACCGAGTGGAAGCACTGGATGGTGGAATAGCCCCAGTTCATGGGAGTGTTGTCCAACAGCCCGTCTTCGTCCACCCGGAAGAAATAGCCGCTGTCCAGATCAAATTCCGAGGAGAGGGCAATTCCCTGGTCGGTAAGCTGGGTGTAATCGTCCCCGTGGCTCCGGCCCAGGCCCAGCAGCAGCACCCCTTCCCCAAAGATCACCACACAGACGCAGAGGGTGGTGATCCGGGTGAACTGCTTCCAGCTCACCTTGCTGCGCAGCCGCAGCAGCAGCCACACCAGCACCAAACCGGCGGCGGCGATGGCCATATAGGCCCAGTAGCGGTCGGGGAAATTGGTCATGGAGAAGAACTCCACTTCGCCGTCCTCGTTGTAGCTGGGGAAGATCCCCAGAATCAAAAACAGCCCCACCACAATGCCGCAGAATTTGATGCCGCTTCGGAAGGGAACCTCCACCTGCTCCAAACTGATCACTGTAGCCAGGCAGAGAAGGAGAATCGGCATATAAAACCACCGGGCATAATATTCGGTGTTGGCCATGGAAAACAGGCTGTTCAGCAGCGGCACAAAGGCCATCACGGCGCAGACCGCCAAAATCCGCTTCAGCCAGGTTTTCTTGTGGCTGCGGAAATACACCACCACCCCGGTGAGGGAGAACAGGGGCAGATAGGCGCTCACCGAAGCCCAGCGGGAATTGCTTTCCGGGAAGAAGTTGGCCCGGGCGGGAATGTCCGGGGGGAAGAACAGGCTTTGCAGAATCAGGCCGTACCGCTGGACCCGGTCGTAAAACAGGGCGTCATATCCCAGCAGGATGTTGTCCACCCGGGGGTTCTGCATCACCATCAGGGCGCTGGGCAAAAGCAGGCAGCAGCTTAACAGCAGCCCCAGCACCGCCTCCACCACCAAGGCAATAAATCCGGTGACGCTCAGGCGGAAATCCTTGGAAAAGCAGCGGAAAATAAAGTAGATCAGGCAGAAAATCACCTGTCCGAAAAAGAAATAATAGTTTACGATGCCGCAAAGCCCCACCGCCAGGGCAAACCAGCCCCGGCGACGGTTGATCATGGTCTCCTCCATGGCAATGAGCAGCAGGGGAAAAACAATCACCGCTTCGTGGAAATGATTGAAAAATACGTTATAGATCTGAAAGCCGGAAAAGGCGTAGAGCAGCGCTCCGATGGCGGCGGTGGAATCCTTTTTTGTGAACCGCTTCAGATAGCCGTAGCCGGTCAGGGAAGCGGCGGCAAACTTCAGCATCAGCAGCGGCGCCATGGCAAAGGGCACCCATTCCAGGGGCAGCAGCATGCTCAGCCAGAAGAAGGGACTGCCCAACAGATAAAAGGAGTAGCTCCCCACAAAGCCGGTGCCCAGATCGGTGCCCCAGTCCCAGCCGATGGGACCTTCTGTCAGGTACTCATGGGCATGGAGATAAAAGGGAATCTGCTGAACGTTGAAATCCCCGTAGTAAAAAAAGTAACCCCCATCCAAAACAATAAAAGGAAGGAAAATCAGTCCTGCCAGCAGCAGGGAGAGAAGAAAGAGTTTCAGATAGGGCAGAGGTTTGGGTGATAAGGTATGGGTCATGGGGCACCTCCAAAGGTAGTGTTCGGTTGGGTATATTATACCATAAAAATCCGAATAGGTTTCCACTGGTTTTCGCCGCCGGGCGAAATGCCGCCGTTGTTTTTGGCGGTAAAGTGGGGACCGTAATCATCGGCTACGGTAATTAGAATACTTCTGATGCAAAAGCGGTTTGCTTTTGAAGATTTCCTCTGGTTCCCGCCTTTGGCGGAATGACCGGCCGGGCTTTTGGCCGGTCAAAGAGGGAATCGTAGTCATTGCCGAAGGCAATGACCATATTATAACACAAAAAGGGGGAGGATGGGAACAAGCAATCCCGTTGTTCGCCGAACCTGGTTTGGGCGTGCAAAAACGGCGGCAGGCAGCCTCTTTCCCAAACAGCAGGCGCCCCCAAATACAAAGGACTGCACTGCCATTTTTCAAAGATCCGGCCCCTTTCCCGCCGTGGGAGAGAAAATCAGCGCAAAAAAACAGCCGGTGTTTCCGCCGGCTGCGCTGATAGCTATGAAAAGATGATTCCAATCACGTTTCATCCCCTTGGAAAGGATGTCTCCCAAACGCCATCTTCACATATCTTTTCGTAATTATTATACGATTTAATTCATTCCGTGTCAATACTTTTTCGTAGTATAATAACGAAAAAGCGAGGTGCATTTCCCCCTGTGACCATTTTGGACCGAATCCAACAGTTAAAAGCCCAGCGAGGCTGGACGGAATACCGTTTGGCCGAGGAATCCGGCATCCCTCAAAGCACCATTTCCTCCTGGTACCGCAAAAACATCAATCCCTCCATCGGCAGTTTGGAGGCAATCTGTGCTGCCTTCCAGATCACCCTCAGCCAGTTTTTCAGTTGGGGGGAGGACGATGCCCCGGTGCAGCTCACCCCCAGCCAGCGGCGGTTAATGGACTCTTTCAGCCGTCTGGAACCCCTTCAGCAACAGTCTTTGCTGGAATTTTTGCAGAGCCTGCATCCGGAGGAAGGGCCGCTGTAATTTAGACCCCATCGTAAAAAACTCCACCTGCCGGTTGACGGGCGGGTGGAGATGTTTTTCCGTCAGTGATTTGCTTTTGCGGTGTTGAGGGAGGCAATCAACATTCGTTTGAGCTCCCTGCAATCGGTAAGCAAGGATTGGCTTTCTGCTTCCGTAATATACTCCGACAGCACAAGAAGGCGAAGCCAATATTCGGTTTCTGCGGTTTCCTTCAATGCAATGTGCATTTTGGAAATAAAATCCGCCTTGCTCTGTCCGTAACCGGCTTCGCTGATATTGGCGCCAATGCTGGTGCCGCTGCGAACAATCTGTTTGGAAATCACCGTTTCCTTTTGCTTCTGAGTCAAATACCGATGGAGCTTTACAATCCGGGCGGCAAAAGCAATGGATTTTTCAATTAAAACATTCTCTTTCATGCAGATTTCTCCTTTTCCACATTGTAGCATGGGTTAAGGAGATTTGTCTAGATGTTATGGCGCAACTTTCTCATTCGCCTTTTTCAATGGAAGATTCGGCCGCAGGTCGAATCAACCGAAATTATTCATTATTCACTATTCATTCTTCATTGAAAAATCCTGTCGCAGAAATGAAAAATAAAAAGTGAAGAATGAAAAATGAATAATACAAAGAAAAATCCCGCCAACTTACGTTGACAGGATTTTTCTTTGGCTCCCCCAACTGGGCTCGAACCAGTGACATCATGATTAACAGTCATGCGCTCTACCGACTGAGCTATGGAGGAATAAAACAAAATA
>CASDQY010000036.1 GCA_949282975.1 uncultured Oscillospiraceae bacterium
ACCAGCACACCCGCCAGATAAGGGCCCACGTTGCTGTAGACAAAACGGGTGTTGGGGGCAAACACAAAGGGAAAGGACAGGCTCAGTTTGACCCAGTCCATGCCGCCGTATTGGGCTCGCTGAGCCGCCATCATCTCCGGCTTTTCCTGCCCCAGGCACATGGTGAGCAGATCCCGGACGGTGGCTTTGGCCAGGTTGTCCGACAGGGTTTGGGGCAGATCTTCTTCAAAGGCACTGGTCAAAGGTTCCTCCAAGGTGAGCAAACCCTCCTGAATGGCAAAGCCCACAGCGCAAGCCGCAACGCTTTTGGCCACAGAATACACATTCCTTCGGCAGGCCGGGGCCCAGCGTTTTTGGCCCAGCAGGATGCCGTTTTGGGTGGCCATCACCCCATATACCCCAAGGCCCTGTACCTCTTGTTCAAATTGCTGAAACTCCATGGGACAGATCCTCCCTTTCGCTATCTCTTTCTGCGCAGCACCAAAGTGGCGGCTTCCGGGCGGTTAAACAGCCTGGGGCAATGGCGGCAGTTGCCGATGCCCCGGCTGACTGCCATCCGGGTGTCCTCCCTGGAATGCACCCCGGCGGTATACCGGGGGAAAATGCCCTGCCCCGGGGCGTACAGTCCCCCAATTCCCGGCAGGCGCACCTGTCCGCCGTGGGCATGGCCGGACAGCACCAGAGAAAACCCTTCCCCGGCATACTGTGCCAGCCGTTCCGGCCGATGGGAAAGGAGAATGGAAAAATCCGGTTTTGCCCGGCTGAGCCGGTGCAGGGCGGCGGAATATTCTTTTTCGCTTTCAAAGAACCGGGGATCCCGGATCCCGAACAGGCCAACGGCTTCTTCCCTACGCCTTAGGAGCAGCCCGCAATCTTCAAGCAGCACCGCTCCCGCCTGCTCCAGCCGGGCTTTGATGGTGGGGTACCGTTTTCCTGCCCTGGCTTCATGGTTGCCGGGGACGAAATACACCGGGGCGATGTTTGCCGCCCGGCGCACCCAGTTCGCTGCGGCCTGAAGGTATTCCGGGGCGTCACAGTCCAACAGGTCCCCGGTTACGGCAATAAGGTCGGGGCGGCCGTATTTCAGGGAAAGGGCCTGCCGCCGGGCCACGGAAGAACGGCCGAAATGCAGATCGGAAAGGTGAAGGATGGAAAAGCCGTCAAAGGCTTTGGGCAGCCGGGAATCGAAAATAACTTTTCGGGGATGCACCACCGATGCGTTCTGCCAATACACTGCCCCGGCGGCAGCCCCCAGCAGCAGGGCTTTGGATTTCAACCCCATATCAATCCCTTCCTTTCAGGCGCTGTCCCAATTTTAACAGCAAAAAGGCCCGGCGGGCGGCATTGCGGTACAATTCCGCCGCCTCTTCCATGGCGGTTTGCTCCGGCATGGGGCGGTCCGGAAGGGTCATAATCCCGGACACCCCCTGGGAAAGCAGGGCTTCATACCCCTCCCCCAGGCTGCCGGCAATGGCCAGCACCGGCACCCCTTTGGCACGGCAGCGCCGGGCGATGCCGCTGACCGCTTTGCCCTGAAGGGATTGGCTGTCCAGCCGTCCCTCCCCGGTAATCACCAGATCCGCCCGATCCAGCAGAGCATCAAACCCCGCCAGATCCAGCACGGTCTGAATGCCGGAACGGATCTCCCCGTGCAAAAAGGCAAGGCAGGCGGCCCCCATGCCCCCTGCCGCTCCGCCGCCGGGACCCGTGGCGATGGAGGCGCCGGTGGTCTGGCTCACCAGACGGGCGTAACGGTCCATGCCGTGCTCCAATTCCTGAAGCACCTGGCCTTGGGCTCCTTTTTGGGGGCCGAAGGTGAAGGTCGCCCCCTGCCGCCCCAAAAGGGGATTGGTGACATCGCTCATCACAATAAATTTGGTATGGGCCACGGCGGGATGGAGGCCGGAGCGGTCAATGTGCCGCACCTGGGCCAGATCCGCCCCCACTCCGGAAAGCTCCCGGCCATGGCCGTCCAAAAAACGGATCCCAAGGGCGCTCATAGCCCCCAGGCCGCCGTCGTTGGTGGCGCTGCCCCCCAACGCCAGGTAGATGGTGGTGCAGCCCTGATCCAGAGCGTCCCGGATGAGTTCGCCCACGCCGTAGGTGGTGGTGTACCGAGGGTCCCGGCGGGCAGGGGAAACCATGGTCAGCCCCGCCGCCTGGGCAAGTTCAATCAGGGCGGCGCCGTCTGCCAGCAGGGCATATTCGCCCTGGGCAGGTTCAAAGAGGGGGCCGGAAATATCCACCCGCCGGCGGGTTCCGCCCAGGGCGGAAATCACGGCGTCCAGGGTGCCCTCTCCCCCGTCCGCCACCGGCACCGACGCCGTCTCACAGCCGGGGAAAGCCATCTGGGCTTCCTCGGTGAGCAGGCCGGCAATGGTTTGGGAGGAAAGAGAGCCCTTAAACGAATCCGAAGCAAATACGAAATTCATGGGGTCCTCCTTTCCGAATCCGGGCTTTACTCCAGATCCATGCTCCGCAGAAATTCCTGGGTGCGGGCGTGTTGAGGATTTCCGAACACCTCTTGCGGCGTTCCTTCCTCCAAAATCACCCCGTCGTTCATAAACACCACTTTATTGGCAGCGCCCCGGGCAAAGCCCATTTCGTGGGTCACCACCACCATGGTCATCTTTTCCTGGGCAAGCTGACGCATAATTGCCAGCACTTCCCCGGTGAGTTCCGGGTCCAGAGCGGAGGTCGGCTCGTCAAAGAGCAGGATCGCAGGCTTCATCATCAGCGCCCGGGCAATGGCCACCCGCTGTTTCTGGCCGCCGGAAAGCTCCTTGGGCAGGGCGTCGGCCTTGTCCGCCAGCCCCACCTTTTCCAGATAGTACATGGCGTCCTGCTCGGCCTGGTCTTTCTCCCGCTTCTCCACCAGTTTCGGGGCCAGAAGCAGGTTTTTCTTCACGGTAAGATGGGGGAACAGGTTGAAGTGCTGAAACACCATCCCCATCCGCAGGATCAGCTGATGGATGTCCTTGTTCTTCACATAGACCCCGTTTTCCACCAAGGGGCTGCCCATAATATAAATGCTGCCGCCGTTGACTTTTTCCAGGTCGATCATGCACCGGAGCATAGTGGATTTTCCGGAGCCGGAGGAACCGATGACGGCGATGACATCTCCCTGATGCACCGTTAAGTCAATTCCTTTCAGCACCTGGTTTTTACCGAAGGATTTGGTGACGCCTTCCAACCGCAGCATGGTGGTATCTTGCATTTGCTCATTCATAGGCCTTCTCCTTTACTGGAAATTAAACCGCTTTTCCAGCCTCCGGATCAGGATGGTTGGAATGGTGGTCAAGATCAGGTAGAACACGGCGCAGTAAATATAGGGGGAGAAATCGGCGTAGGTGTTCACCAGGCTGGTGGCGTTTTGCAGCAGCTCGTGCAGGCCCAAACAGAAAATCAGGGAAGTATCCTTGACCAGGGTAATGGTCTCGTTGCCCAAACTGGGCAGCGCCACCCGGAACATTTGGGGGCAGACCACATACCAGAAGGTTTGGGGCTTGCGCAGCCCCAGCACTTTGGCTGCTTCATATTGGCCGGGATCCACCGCCAGCAATCCGCCCCGGAAGATTTCCGCAAAATAAGCGGCGTAGTTGAGGATAAAGGCTACGCAGCAGGCGGTCATCCGGTCGGAAAAGGCAATGGAAGGGCCGATGTAAGGGATATAGTACAAGCCGTAAAACAAAAACAGCATCTGAAGCAGCAGAGGGGTGCCCCGCAGCACATAGATATAGGCGTTAAAAAACCAGCGCAGGGGGGCGATGCGGCTGCGCACCGCCAGGGTAATCAGGACACCCAGCACCAAAGAGCAGGGCAAGGCGATGATGAAAACCTGCAGCGTCAGCAGAGCGCCTTCGCAAAGAGCGCTGATCAATTCCGAAAATTCCATGGAAACCTCCTTTTCCCCGTGTTACGGGCAAAGCCGGCAGCTTTTCAGGTCTGCCGGCTTTTTTGTCCGATACAGGGAGATATTACTCTTCCCAATAAATGATGTCGTCACCGAACCATTTTTCGCTGATCTGGGCGGCGGTGCCGTCTGCCACGCACTCACCCAGAGCTTCGTTGATCTGATCCCGGAGTTCGGTATTGTCCTTGGCGGCAGCAACCGCATATTCTTCGCTGGCGATGACGTCGTCCAGAATGACGAGGTTGCTGTATGCGTCATTGGTGGACAGATAATATTCCGCCACCACCGAATCCATCAGCACCACATCCGCTTTATCCTGCTCCAATTCCGTGAGGCAGACCACATTATCGCTCAGCAGGTTGACGGTGGAAGGATTGATGTCCGGATTGGCTTCGCTGAATTCATTCCAGGCTTCTTCGGCGGTAGAACCTTCCTGCATGGCCAGCACCAGACCGTTGAGGTCGGCGGAGGAGGTAATGCCGGAATCCGATTTGACCACCAGAATCTGGTCGTTTTGCAGATAGGAGTTGGTCAGGGCCATTTCCTCTTCCCGCTGGGGGGAGCGGCTCAAGCCGTTCCAGATCAGGTCGATCTTACCGGTGCTCAGTTCCGCTTCCTTGGAATCCCAGTCGATGGGCTGGAACTGAACCGTCATGCCCATTTTGTCTTCGATGACGGCACGGGCCAGGTCGATGTCAAAGCCCACGATCTCTCCGTCCTGCTCAAAGCCCATGGGGGCAAAGCCAACGTCCAGGCCCACCACCAGGGTGTTGTCCGTTTCGCCGCCGCTGCCGCCGGAGCAGCCGGTGAGGGTCAGGCCCAAGGTCATGGCAGCCAAAGCAGCCGCCAAAATCCGTTTGATTTTCATGTTTGATTCTCTCCCTTGTATTTCATTTCCTAACAGGCGTTTGGCAAAGCAGCCGCCAAACACCTTTTATCATAGTATCACATTAGCAAAGTAAAGTCAATTTCAAAAACAGAAAATCCGGCGATTTTTCAAAAAAGCCGTGATTCTCAGAGCCGTTTCCCGGTTAAGAGGGGCGGGAAAGCATCTTTTCCCGCCGGGGGCGGTAAAAATTATTGTACCAGAACAGCGCCACCGCAGCCCCCACAATCACCACATAGCCGGCCACGCTCCACAGGTCCGGGATCTGGCCGAAGAGGAAAAAGCCCAAGCCGGAGGCAAAGAGGATCTGGGAATAATCGTACACCGACACCTCCCTGGCAGGGGCACGGAGATAGGCGGCGGTGATAGTAAACTGCCCTCCGGCGGCGGCCAGGCCCGCCCCCAGCAGCCAGCAAAGCTGGGAAAAGCTCATGGGCACAAAATCGAAAATCAGCCAGGGCAGGGTAACCAGACAGGAAAAGCCGGAGAAAAACAGCACGATGCTGGCGCCGCTTTGCCCACGCTGGCCCAGCTTGCGCACCATGGTGTAGGCAATGCCGGCGGAAAGCCCGCCCAGCAGCCCAATCAAAGCGGGAAGGGACCCCAGGCTGGTAAAGTCCGGCTTGATCACCAGCAGACTTCCGGCAAAGGCCGTTCCCACCAGAATCCCCTGCCACAGCTTGAGTTTTTCTTTTAAGACGAACACCGAGCAGACCACCGCAAAGAAGGGGGACATTTTATTGAGCATGGAAGCGTCCCCCAAAAGCAGATGATCCACGGCATAGAAGTTGCACAAAATCCCCAGGGTGCCAAAGCCCGCCCGAAGGAGCATCCAGCCCCAGTTGCCCGGTTCCACCCGGAAGGGCGTGCGGTTTTTGATCATCAGGACCAACGCAATGAAAAAGGCCACCAGATTGCGAAAGAAGCTCTTTTCCACGCTGGGCAGATCCCCCGCCAGCCGGACGCAGGCGTTCATCACCGCAAAGCAGAAGGCGGAGGCGATCATCAGTAAAATGGCTTGATGCTTGGCTTTCATGACAGTTCCCCTTTCTTTCTGTCTTATTGTAGCACAGAAGGGTCGAAAGGAAAAGCCGGGATTTTGTTGTCAACCCTCTGTGGGTGTGCTATAATGAACTACAGAATGACTTCTGCCCGGTGCATCCGGCAGGAGAAACCAGGAAGGAGAGAACCCGGTTGCTGCACATCAAGCAGGCGGTGGTGGTGGAGGGCCGCTACGACAAAATTGCACTGTCTGCCGTGTTGGACGCCCCCATTCTGACCACCGAGGGGTTTCGGATCTTTTCCGACAAGGAAAAGGCCGCCACCCTGGCCCATCTGGCAAAAACCAGGGGGCTGGTGGTGATCACCGATTCGGACAGCGCCGGCTTTCGCATCCGAAACTACATCAAATCCGTAACCCGGGATGAAAATGTCCTGCACATCTACATCCCCCAAATTGCCGGAAGGGAGCGGCGCAAATCCGCCCCCTCCAAAGAAGGGCTGCTGGGGGTGGAGGGATTTTCCCCCATGCAGCTGGAGCAGCTGCTCCGCCGCCAGGGCCTGACCGACAACCGGGACACCGTGGGCGCCGATCCCATCACCCCCGCCCAGTTTTACCGGCTGGGCCTGTCCGGCCAAGAAAACAGCGCCCAAAAGCGGCAGAAGGTGCTGGCCCATTTCGGGCTGCCCAGCTACCTTTCCGCCAAAGCCATGCGCACCATCCTCCACTGTTACACCGACTATGAAGGGCTGGCGGCGCTGTGCGAAACCCTGTGACCATTTGAAAGGAGACGGACATGGCCTTCAGCGATTTGCTGTTTCTCTTTTTCTTTCTGCCCCTGACGCTGGCGGCTTATTTTCTCACCCCCAAGCGCTACCGGGTGACGGTGCTGTTTGCCGCCAGTCTGGTGTGGTTTGCTTTCAGCGACACCCTGTATCTTCCCCTATTGCTGCTGGCCATGGGCATTTATTATCTGGCCGGGCGGCTGCTGGGCCGGTGGCGAACCAAACCGGGGCGGCGCCGGGCGGTATTCTGGACGGCCCTGGGGCTGAATCTGGCGGCGCTGCTGGTGTTCAAATTCCATCTGTTTTCCGATCTGTACCTGACCACCGCCCTGAATTCCCTGGCCATTCCCCTGGGGATTTCGGTCTATCAGCTTCAGGGGATCTCGTATCTGAAGGATCTCTATCAGAATAAGGTGAAGGTGCAGAAAAACTTTGTGCGGCTGGGGGCGGGCATGGCCTTTTTCCCCACCGTGGTCTGCGGGCCGATCACCCCTTATGGGGAAATGCAGCGCCAGCTTCGCTTTACCCGCCCGGACTCCACCCGGATTGCCCGGGGATACCATCTTTTCGTCCGGGGGCTGGTGAAAAAACTGCTGTTTGCCGATACCCTGATCAACGGCTGGGACATCATCCGCTCTTTGCAGACCCAGCAGCTCAGCGTCCTCACCGCCTGGACCGGGGCGCTGTGCTTTGCCTTTGGCTTTACCTACTTTCTTTCCGGATACGCCGACATGGGCCGGGGCATTGCCCGAATCTTCGGGATGGCCCTTCCGGTGAACTTCCGCCAGCCCTTTGCCGCCAAAAGCGTTGTGGAATTCTGGCGGCGGTTCAACCTTTCCCTCTCCGGCTGGATCACCCGGTATGCCATGCCCAAACTCAGCGGCGGCAAAGAGGACCGGTTCCTTTACCTTTCCGCCTGCTTTAAAATGGTAATTGTGTGGATCTGCATGGGGCTTTGGTACGGCAACCACCTGCTGGGGCTGCTGTGGGGGCTTTGGATCTGCTTTTTTATTCTGCTGGAAACCACCTTTTTGTCCTCCCTGCTTGCCAAACTGCCGAACCTGGTGCGGCGGCTGTACACCCTGTTGGTGCTTCTGGTGGGATTTGTGATTCTTTCCGCCCAAAACGCCCTGGAAATGGTAAACTATCTGGGCGCCATGTTCGGGGCCACCGGGGTGCTGGCGGATGACGGGGCCTGGTTTTATCTGCTGCACTACTGGCCGGTTCTGCTGTTGGCTGCCTTCTGCTCCGGCAGCTTTTGGCACCGGTTTTATCTCTGGGCTCTGCGCCGTTTTCCCACTTTGTCCCGCATCGGGCTGGGCGTGGTGGAAACGGTGGGGCTGGCGGGAAGCTTGCTCTATCTGCTCTCCGCCCACACCGACCCCTGCCTGAGCTTGATTCGGTTTTGATGAAGCCGGGGTGTATTCTTTTGGAAAGGAGCCGCCATGAAACGAAAGCTTGATATGAAACTGATCCCCGCCCTTATCGGCGGGGGCCTTGTCTGTACCCTGGGGCTGTTGACCCTGTTTTCCCCCAAATCCGACTATTCCATTACCCGGGGAGAAAGCCTGCCTTCCCTGCCCCAGGTTACCCTGTCCGGCATTCTCAGCCAGAGCACCCAAAACTCCCTGGAATCCTATGTGGAGGAACACTTTGTGTTTCGGGATTTGCTGGCGCCCATTTCCAACCGGATGGCGGCCTATCTGGATCTGGGGCAGGTGGATCAGGTGTATCTGCTGGAGGACCGCCAGGTGGAACGGCTCACCAGTTCCGCCGCCGGTGCAAAGCCTTCCATCGACGCCATCTCCGACTTTTTAAGCCGGCAGGATAACAGTGTCATCGGGCTGATCCCATCGGCGTGGACGGTGTATGAAGATCAGCTGCCCAGCGACCCGGAACTGCTGGATGAGGGGCAGCTTATGGTGGACGCCTATGAAGCCCTGGACAAAACCAGAACCATTGATCTTTATTCCGTCCTCACCTCCGCCCAAAACAACGACATCTACTACACCACCGACAACCGGCTTACCAGCTACGGCAGCTATCTCTGCTACCAATCGCTGATCCGCTCGTTGGGGCAGAGCTCCCTTGGGCTGGAATCCTTTGACATCCGCCACGCCGCCAACGGAATCTACGGCAACCTTTACCGGCGCACCATGATCAAAACCGGCCCGGGGGATACCTTGGACGAATACCACAGCAAAACCGGGGGCCGGGTACAGAGCGTCAATTTACAGTACGACGATTCCACCACCCAATCCGATTCCCTGTATTTTTCGGAATACCTGAACACCGGGGACCCTATGAGCTACTATCTGGGCAGCGGCTGGGGGGTGGCGGATATCCGCACCGACAGTTCCAGCGAACGTTCCCTGTTATTGATTACCGATGATTTCACCAATCCCATCGTCCCCTTCTTAACCCTGCATTACCGGCAGGTGACGGTGGTGCACCTCTCGGATGCCACCCAGGAGCAGCTTGCCTCCCTCCATCCGGAAAAATACACCTCCACCCTGCTGCTGTTTCCCATTGAGCAGCTCACCCAAAGCAGCGAGTTTTCCACTCAGCTGCGGCTGATCGGCACTGGGCCGTAACCATACTGTGACATCAAGAAAGGAATTTTCCTATGGCAACCGGAAGAAAGAGAAAACGTAAAATCGCCAAAGGCAGAGTGGCTGCTGCCGTGATCTTTGCCTTAGCCGGGATCCTGCTGATTCTAATGGGTACCTGGGCCCTGCTCCACCCGGAAGGAATGGGGTTTGGAAGCCTGTTTACCTCCACCTCCCAAAGCGATCCTCCGGAAGAATCCACACCCCAGCAGCCCCAACCGGCGCTGGCCCTCAACCCCCTGACCGGCACCCAGACCCTGGCCCAGGATATGGCAAACGCCCGGCCGGTGGCCTTTATGATCAACAATGCCCAGGCCGCCCTTCCCCACAACGGCATTGCCAACTTTGACGTTGTGTACGAACTGCCGGTGGAAGGGGCCAGCACCAGACTGATGGCCCTCACCGCCGACTATCGCCAGGCCCCCCGATACGGCTCGCTGCGCAGCGCACGCCATGATTTTGTGGAGCTGGCAAAGGGGGCGGACGCTGTGCTGGTCCATTGGGGCGGCAGCGATTTTGCCTACAACGCCATTTCCCAATACGGGGTGGACCATCTGGACGGCATGACCTACGGAGAGCGGTATTTCATCACGGACCGCAGCCTGGGCCGTGCGTTGGAACACACCCGCTTTATTGAGCCAGACGGATTGAGTCAGGGACTGGCGGCGGTGTCGGTCCAGATCCAGCAAGAGGGCGGCTACGCCCCGCTATTTTCCTTTAATGCTGCCGGCGATACCGCAGGAAGCCTTGCCGCCGTGCAGGTTTCGGTGCCGGTAACCTGGGAGGTCACCGCTACCTTTGATTATGACCCCCAAACAAAGCAGTATGCCAAAGGGGAGTTCGGCTCCGCCGAAACCGACGGCAACACCGGGGAAGAGGTATATGTGGACAATGTGTTTGTGCTTTACGCCGATGTCAGTTTAATGTCCGACGGCGTCCACCGGGACATTGACCTGTCTTCCGGCAGCGGCTACTACATCAGCCAGGGCACCGCACAGCCCATCTCCTGGAGCAAGGGCGACGCCTCCGCCCGCTTGACTTTCACCGACGCCTCCGGGGCGGAGCTTCAGGTTAATCCCGGCAAAAGCTGGGTCATCTTTACCGGCAGCGACCCGGATGATCTGCAATTATCCTGAAAATATTGCACAAATCCAAAAGGTTCGATTTGTGGAAATTACACAGTGCGCCGATTTTTTTCCAGGTTTATTGACAGGAAAAGCAAAATGGAGTAGGATGCAAATTGTAAGGCAGGCGCCCTACACAGAGGGAATGCTTCCTTACCAGAAGGACTCTGTTTGCGGGCCTGCCGTTTCGGGGGAAAATCGGCAGCATCAAGCCGCCGGAGCCTGTTTTATTCGAGATACGGGGAGTATCTCCAGGCGGGCCGTAAAAGCGTTTTGTTGGGGGACGAACGCTTTTCCGACAACGGCCCGTACAAAACAGCCTGTCGATCGGACAGGCTGTTTTTCTTTCTGTGCAAATATCGGCGCCCTGGGATGCGGCTGCATTCCGGGGTGTATTTTTGTCTTTACCGATTTCAGACAGGGTTTCGGCCTGTTGCCTTCCTTCCAAAGAAAAAAACTGCAAAAGATTTGATCCGCTTCCCGGCGGCATGATATAATATAGTCGTCGGCAAAGCCGACGACTCAGCTTGTCGAAAAAGGATTCAGATGTTTCCGGATTGACCCGCCCTCGGCTTTTCGCCTTTGGGCGGGCGGATTCCGACTTGTTGTTACCACAACTTTATTTTAAAAAAGTCCGAAACAGGAAACTTTAAAACAAATTAATTCCTTTGTAGGGGCTTTGCCTCTTACAAACCCCACAATACCTTCGGAAAACGATCTTCGATCTTATTTCCTAAAAGGTTTGATCCAAATTTTGTTTTTTACAGCCTGAAAAATAGACAAAGTCAATCATTCCCATTCTCCCTGCGCCCTATTTTGTTTTTGC
>CASDQY010000037.1 GCA_949282975.1 uncultured Oscillospiraceae bacterium
AAGCAGTAGGCCACAGGTTCGAATCCTGTTGGGCGTACCAATTTCTTCTGGCAATTTTTATGGTGGGTATGGCTTAGCTGGTTAAAGCGTCGGATTGTGGTCCCGAAGATCGTGGGTTCGATCCCCACTACCCACCCCACACCAATCCCCCTTCCCCGTAAGGGGAGGGGGATTTTCTATTGGGATATCGCCAAGGGGTAAGGCAACGGACTTTGACTCCGTCATTCCGCTGGTTCGAATCCAGCTATCCCAACCAAGACCTGCGGCTATACTGAAATGTAGCCGCAGGCTTTTTGTTTCTTTGAGGAGGAAAGATTTTATGACCATGCGGGCTGCAACCATGCAAGATATTCCAGCCATTACGGAACTCCGTCTGAAAATGCTGCAAGAATTAGCTTTTGTGCCCGAAGATTTACATCATCGGATTACGGCATATTTAGAGCGGCATATTTTCGACGAAACCTGCCTCTGCATCTTGATGGAGCATGAGGGGCAGATCATTGCCAATGCGGCCCTTTGCTTATATGAAGTCATGCCTGATGAAATCAATTTAACCGGAAAAACCGCCACCCTGTTTAACGTGTACACTTTGCCTGGATATCGGGGTAAAGGCTACATGAAAATTCTGTTAGGCGAACTGTTAAACTGGGCACAAAAGAAAGGCGTGAAAGAAATTTTAGCCAATGCAGAACCAAATGCGATGAGCTTGTATGAGCATTTGGGCTTCAACCACCAAAATCGTGAAATGCAACTGATTTTTAGTGAAACAAAATAGATCATTTTATAAAGCACCCGGTAAGTTTGATGACTTACCGGGTGCTCTCTCTGTTTTTACATCAATACGCCTGTTTCAAAATCGTCAGAATATCTTGTGCCTGCAAGGACTTATATCCTCCGCCGGGGATGGTGGAGCCCGCAATATCCGGCAGCATCTCTTCCGTGGCGCCCAGTTCCCGCAGCGTGGTGGGAAGGCCCAGTTCTCGAATGAAATCTGCCAGCTTATCAATGCCGGCCATGGCAGCCTGTTCTTTGCTCATGCCGGTGGTGTCCACTTTCCAGACCTTTTGCGCAAACCGAACAAATTTGTCCAAACCGTACGGCGCAATGTACCGGTAATAGGGCACCGAAACCGCCGCCAGACCGGCGCCGTGGGCGCAGTCGGTGTAAGCGCCCAGCTGGTGCTCAATCATGTGCACCTCCCAATCCTGGGTTTTAGCCAGGCCGGTAAGGGTGTTCAGACCCAAAGTGGCGCACCACATAATATTGCTCCGGGCCTGGTAGCTTTCGGAATCTTTCAGAGCTTCCCGAGCGCTGTGAATCAGCGAATCCAGAATGCCTTCGATCAGATAATCGGTGGTATTGTCATCTTCCCCGGAGAAATATTGCTCCATCAGATGGGACATGGTATCGAAAATACCGCTGACCATCTGGTACTTGGGAACGGTGTAGGTGTATTCCGGGTTCAGGATGGAAAACTTGGGGTACACTTCCGGCCCAAACACCCGGCCGTTTTTCAGTTTTGCATCATCGTTGGTGATCACCGAACCACCGTTCATTTCAGAACCGGTCCCGGCCATGGTCAGAATGCTGCCAACCGGCACAATGGGGTTGTCTACTTCCTCAAAGTCCACCCAATACCGCTGCCAGGGATCCCCTTCGCAGTAAGCCGCCACAGAAATACCCTTGGAGCAGTCAATGACGGAGCCGCCGCCCATGGCCAAAATCAGGTCCACCTGATGCTCCCGAACCAGTTTGGCGCCTTGCTGAAGCTGGGCATAGCTGGGATTGGATTTAATGCCGGATAACTCCACCACCGTTTTTCCGGCCTGGTGCAGCATTTCCAGCACCTTATCATACAGCCCCAACTTTTTCACGGAGCCCTTCCCATACACCAGCAGCACGGTCTTGCCGTAGTTTTCCAGTTCTGCCGGCAGGTTGTCCAACGCATTCTTGCCGAAGTAAATCTTGGTGGGATTGTAAAAGGTAAAATCCAAATTCATCGTGCATTCCTCCTATCAATATTACAGCCGTTTTCAGTTACGGCAGGGTATGCTTTTAGTATAACCTATCCCCATGGAATTTGTCCAATACTTCCAACCTATTTCCTGATATGCGTCAAATGAATGATGGTGCAAAAGCCGCCCCAAAGGGAGCGGCTCAGACGGTCGAGAAACCCCTGCACCGCAAAAATGCAGAAAAAAGAAAGAATACATATATGAGAGTGGTTTCTTATATTCTTTTGTTTGCGCCATGGAGCCAAAATTGGCTCCATGGCAGCATTTTTGCTCCCGTCGTCAAAAACAGCTTGACGTATCTGCATACGCCTGACGCCGTTTTTTCCTAGGTTGCAGGTGTCTCTCGACCTCTGCCAGCCTGTCGAAAAATACTTTTTCGACAAGCTGAGCCGCCCCTACGGGAGCGGCTCCACGCTGTTAAAACACCAGCAATCCTGCCCCTGCATTCACAGCCAAAAAGGCAGGTACAAACACCAGGGACACAATGGTCATCAGTTTAATGAGAATGTTTAGGGAGGGGCCGGAAGTATCTTTAAAGGGGTCCCCTACCGTATCGCCCACTACAGCGGCCTTATGGGCGTCCGAGCCTTTGCCGTGTTCCGGCAGGCTTTCGATATACTTTTTGGCGTTATCCCAAGCGCCGCCGCTGTTGGCCATAAAGATTGCCAACATCACGCCGGTTACCAGGGCGCCGGCCAATAATCCGCCCAAGCACTCCACTCCCAGCAGAAAGCCCACTGCCAGAGGGGCAACCACCGCCATCACGCCGGGAAGAATCATTTCCCGCAAAGCCGCTTTGGTGGAGATGGCCACACAGCGGGAATAATCCGGCTCGTCCTTGCCCTGAAGAATGCCCGGCTTTTCCCGGAATTGACGGCGGACTTCATCAATCATCTTGTTGGCGGCACGTCCCACACTGCTCATGGTGAAGGCAGAGAACAAAAACGGCAGCATTCCGCCGATAAACAGCCCCACCACCACCTTGGCGTTTAAAATGCTCATACCATTGGAGGCAATTCCGGCGGTTTCTGCAAAGGAAGCGAAAAGCGCCAGCGCCGTCAACGCAGCGGAACCGATGGCAAACCCCTTGCCAATGGCGGCGGTGGTATTGCCTACGCTGTCCAGCTTATCGGTAATCTCACGGACATGGGGATCCAGCTCGCTCATTTCCGCAATGCCCCCGGCGTTGTCCGCAATGGGGCCGTAAGCGTCTACCGCCACGGTAATACCTGTGGTGGAGAGCATTCCCACAGCCGCCAAAGCAATGCCGTAAAGGCCCATAAAGGCGTAAGCCACCAGGATACCGGCCACAATAAACAGCACCGGGATGGCAGTGGACTTCATGCCCACACTAAGACCGGTAATGATATTGGTGGCGGAACCGGTTTTGGAGCTTTGGGCAATGCTCTTCACCGATTTGTACTTATCGGAAGTATATAGTTCGGTGAGTTTGCCGATGGCAGTGCCCACCACCAAACCGGCCAGCAGCGCCCAAAACGGATTCATGGAACCCATCATAAACCAGCTTAACAGTCCCCCGCCGATGATCACCAAACCGGTG
>CASDQY010000038.1 GCA_949282975.1 uncultured Oscillospiraceae bacterium
CCCCGGAGCATGGACACCAGAAACGCGGGGCGGGGCCGGTCCACCGCGCTGAGGTAGAGGGCGGAGATGACGTTGTATCCGGCAAACGGGAGCGCCAGAAAGTAAAGGCGCAGGCCTGCGGCCGCGATGCGCTGCAGGCGGAGGTTGCCCTCCGCGTTAAAGGCCCCGGCGACAGGATCGGCAAAGAAAAAGATAAGGGCGTACACACCAAGGGCAAACAGCCCCGCCGCCCCCAGCGCCCAGCGGTACACCGCCCCTCCCCGCTCCTCCTGTCCCGCGCCGCAGCAGCGGCTGACCAGGGGCTGAATCCCCTGTCCCACACCGGTGAACATGGCCATAAGCACCAGGGACAGGTTGGCCACCACCCCGTAGGCGGCCACCGCCGTATTTCCCGCCAGGTTCAACAGCAGGGCGTTGAACAGGATAATCACAATGCCGCTGGAAAACTCGGTGACCAGAGAGGGGAAGCCCAGGGAAAATACCTTCCCGGCAAGGGCGGCGGAAAGCCGGGGCCGGATGGGATGGAAGCCGTTTTTGTGCTGGAAAAAGTGGAGGGAAAGGACGCACAGGCTGATGATGGGAGCCAGGCCGGTGGCAAATACGGCGCCGAACATCCCCATGCCCAGAGGGAAGATGAACAGGTAATCCAGCACCACGTTGGACAGGCTGCCGGTGATCATGGCGGCCATGGAGAGCTGGGGATTGCCGTCGTTTCGCACAAAGCAGATTATAATGTCATTGAGCAAAAAGGCGGGCGCAAACAGCAGCAGGGTGCGCAGATAGGTTTCGGTCATGGGAAGGACGGTGCTGTCCGCCCCCAAAAGCCGGGCAATGGGCTGGGAAAACAGAAGCCCCGCCAGCATAAAGACCACCGCCAGCACCGCCCCCAGCAGCAGGGTATGGGTGAAAATCTGGTGGATGCGGCCGGTCTCCTTCCGCCCCAAGGCGATGGAATACTGGGTGGCGCCTCCCATTCCCAGCATCAGTCCGGTGCCGTGGATAAGGTTGTACACCGGAATGGCCAGATTCAGGGCGGTGAGGCCGTTGGCCCCCAGCCCCTGGGCCACAAAGAAGGTATCGGCCAAAATGTAGCAGGACAGGCCCACCATCCCCAGTACATTAAAGGAAGCATACCGGGCGTACTGTGTAAAACAGCGGCTTGCTTTCATGATTTTTCCTCCTAACAGCAAAAAACACCGCTCTGTGCATCTGCAAGGCCTAACGATGCACAAACCGGTGACACTCGGCCTACCCGGCGGCAGGCCGAATCCTTTTTCATTTCCCAATACTATAGCAAAAAGCCGGGTTTTTGTCAATGCATGGCTGCGGTGAAAAGCTGCTCTTGCAAACTTTCCCTGAATTCGCTACAATACTGTACGATGAGTAAAACACAAGGAGCAGGAACATGGTAGTACAACTGGAACAGGTGGCTAAAAATTTCGGGGAGCGCCGGATTTTGGAAGGGGTCAGCCTTGCCATTCAGGAAGGGGAGCGCATCGGCCTGATCGGTCCCAACGGGGCGGGCAAGTCTACTCTGCTCAACCTGATTGCCGACCCTTCCTTTGCCGATGAGGGAACGGTGTCCTACGGAAAAGATACCGTGGCGGGATATCTGCGGCAAAACACCGGGCTGGACCGGGACAGCACCATTCAGCAGGAAATGGAAAAGCCCTTTGCCCGGGCTTTGGAGCTGGCCGCTTCCCTGCGGCGGATGGAACTGGCGGGAGAGGCTATGACCCAGGCGTACCAACAGGCCACCGCCCAATTTGAAGCCATGGACGGGTACCAGATCCAGGTGAAGATCGATACGGTGCTCACCGGCATGGGGTTTGCCGGGTATGACCGGAACACCATCATCGCCACCATGTCCGGCGGGGAAAAAACCCGGCTGGCGCTGGCAAAGCTTTTGCTGGAGCGGCCGAACCTGCTGATGCTGGACGAGCCCACCAACCATCTGGACTTTCCCACCCTCACCTGGCTGGAGGAATACCTTTCCTCTTACCGTGGAACGGTGCTGGTGGTGAGCCATGACCGTTACTTTCTGGACCGGATGGTTACCCGGATCTGGGAGGTGGACGGGGGGACGGTGTTCGATTATCCCGGCAACTACACCCGCTACAAAGAGCTGAAAGCGGAGCGCTTAAAGGCCCAGCAGAAGGAGTATGAAAAACAGCAGGTGGAGATTGCCAAGCTGGAGGATTATATCCGCAAAAACATAGTTCGGGCCTCGACGGCAGCTTCCGCCAAAAGCCGGGAGAAAAAGCTGGACGCCATGGAGCGGATCCAGCGGCCGGTGTTCACCCACAAAACCCCGCATTTTCACTTCACCTTTACCAAGGAGCCGGTGAAGGACCTTCTTTCGGTGCACCGGCTGAACTTAAAGGTGGGCCAGCCCCCCAAGACCCTTTGCGGCCCATTGAGCTTTGAGATCAAGCGGGGGGAGAAGGTGGCCCTGATCGGGCGCAACGGCATCGGCAAGTCCACCCTGCTGAAAACGGTGCTGGGGATGAGCCCTTACTGCGACGGAGAGGTGGTTTGGGGCCGGAATGTGACCACCGCCTATTACGAACAGGAAAACCTGAACCTGAACTTTGAAAACACGGTGCTGGAAGAACTCTGGGGCCGGTACCCCGATCTGCTGGAAAGCCAGGCACGGCGGCTGTTGGGCAGCATGCTGATCACCGAAGAAAATGTGTATAAAAAGGTGGGGGTGGTTTCCGGCGGGGAGCGGGCCCGGCTGGGCTTCGCCATTATGGTCAATGCTAAAGCCAACACCCTGTTGTTCGATGAACCCACCAACCACCTGGATTTGGACAGCAAGGAAGCGTTGGAAGCGGCCCTTCGGGAATTTACCGGCACCCTGTTATTTGTCAGCCATGACCGGTACTTCCTCAACGCCATTCCCACCAAGATTCTGGAGCTGACAGACCAGGGCTTAAAGATCTATCCCGGCAATTACGACGACTACCGCCGTCAGAAAGCCAGGGAACAGGCCGCCCCCAAGCCGGAAACCCCGAAACCGATGAAAGGCCGGGGAAAGGAGCAGCGGGTGCAGGACGCCAAACGCCGGGAGGCCATCCGCCGGCTGGAGCAGGAGATGGAGCAGCAGGAAGCTTCCATCCGCCAGTTGGAAGCCCTGATTGCCGATCCCGCTTCCGCTTCGGATTACCAGAAGTTGGAGGAAGCCTGCCGACGGCTGGAACAGCTCCATGCAGAAAACGATGCCGCCATGGAACAGTGGCTGACCCTGACCGAAGAAGGGGAGCCATCCTGATTTTTTAAAAGTACGCCTGTTGTTGCTGATTATGGCAAAACAGGCGTTTTTTTGACGGGGAATGTAAATTTTATCTTTACGTTGTGTAAAAAGAATGTTATAATGCCGATGTATGCGGCAACCATCCGAATTATCGAAAAAAGAGATTGACAACAGGAGGTTCCTATGGAGGTAGTCATTACGCTGATCGCTCTGCTGGGTGGGCTGGCACTGTTTTTGTACGGCATGAATATGCTCAGCGGGAATTTGGAAAAGCTCAGCGGCGGGAAACAGGAATATTACCTGGAAAAAATGACCAACAATGTGTTTAAGGGCGTGCTGGTAGGCCTGGTGATCACCGCCTGCATTCAGAGTTCTTCCGCCACCACCGTGATTGTGGTGGGGCTGGTCAACGCCAAAGTACTGAAACTGCGCAACGCCATCGGCGTCATCATGGGCGCCAACATCGGGACCACCGTCACCGGTCAGATCCTTCGTCTGGCCGGCATAGAGGACGGGGGCAATGTGTTTTTGATGATGCTCAAGCCGGATGTACTGGCCCCCATTGCCGGAATCATTGCCATCCTCATGATTATGGGCTGCAAGAAACAGTCCCATAAAATGGTGGGAGAGTTTTTGATGGGCTTCTGCATCCTCTTCACCGGGATGACGCTTATGTCGGATTCCGCCTCTGTTTTTGCCGACAGCCCGGTATTCCAGAACATTTTCACCACCCTCACCAATCCGTTTTTGGGCGTGCTGGTGGGCGCCGGGGTTACTGCCATTATCCAGAGTTCTTCGGCATCGGTGGGCATTCTTCAGGCGCTGGCTCAAACCGGGGCCATTACCTGTTCTGCCGCCATTCCCATTATTTTAGGGCAGAATATCGGCACCTGCATTACTTCTTTATTAGCTTCTATCGGCGCCAATACCAATGCCAAGCGGGCGGCCATGGTGCACCTGTATTTTAATATCATCGGTACGATTCTCTTCCTGACTGCGACCTACAGTTTTGTAGCAATCGCCAACCCGGTCTGGTGGAGTCAGCCCATTACCATGGGGGGAATCGCTGATTTCCATACCCTGTTTAATGTGGTGGTGACCCTGGTGCTGCTGCCCTTTACCTGGCTGCTGGAAAAGCTTGCGGTGCTTACCATCCGGGATAAGAAAAAGCCGGAAGGCGATTCGGACGACTACAGCCAGGATCTGGCGGGCCTGGAAGAACGGTTTTTGCAGGTGTCCCCCAGTATTGCCATTTCCCAGTGTGAACAGGTTGTGCTGAAAATGGGGCAGTATGCCGCCAAAAACTTCCATAAAGTCCGGGAACTCTATGGGAACTTTGACCCAAGCCGGGCAGACAGCATTCGGGAGCGGGAAGAAGCCATTGACCGGATGGAAGACCGGCTGAACAATTACATCCTGCGGCTGGGAGATTCGGAACTCACCGATAAGGAAAGCCGCACCGTGACCCAGATTTTAAAGATGACGGTGGAATTCGAACGAATCGGGGACTATGCCGTCAACATTCTGGAACGGGCGGAGGAACTGCATAACAAAGGCATCGCCTTCTCCCATAAAGCCCAGGAAGAGCTGGAAGTCATCTTCGACGCTGTGGAGGAAATTCTGGAAAAGACCATGTCCTGCTACGACGGCTATCACAGCGATTTGGCGGTGGAGGTGGAGCCGTTGGAGGAGATCATCGACCAGCTTCAGGAACAGCTGCGCTTCAAACACATCGAGCGGATGAAGCGGGGCAAGTGCACCATTGACTGCGGCTACATCTTTTTGGCCATCCTCACCGATCTGGAGCGGATCAGCGATCATTGCTCCAATGTGGCGGTGTATGTCATCGCCTTCAATCAGGAGCAGGATATCCTGGACCGGCATCAGTACATTCAGGCGGTTCATCAGTCCCAAACCGGAGCTTACAGCACGGCCATGGCGTACTATCAGGAAAAGTATCTGAGCAAGATCAACATGAGCAAATATCAACGTTAATCAGAAGCGAAAACGGCTTTCCATTCCGGAGAGCCGTTTTTTTGTTTGATTCCAAACAGGCTGTGTTTTCCCGGGGGATGCAGAGGGCAGGCGGGGCTTTGCCGTTTTGGGGGATGAATTTTACGGTAAAAACAGGTCGATTGTTGAAAAAGACGAAGGGAAGGGGAAAAGTCGCCGGTTTTTTGAAGGGAAAATAACCAAAACAAGACTGCTTTTCTCCAAGGGCATCCTATTTTTTGGTGAAAGTGCACAAGAATTCGCTGGAAAAATCTACGTCGGCCGCCGTCTCTTTCCACAGTTTTTCGAGGGTTTCGTCCTTGCTTTTTTGCGGTTTTTGCTGTATGATGAGGTTGTATCAGTTTATCTTCGGATAAATTGGAGAAACAGACAGGCTCGCACCTGCCGCTTTCCCCACCGAGGCGTTTTCGCATGGTTGTACGGATCTGCGTTTGGGTCAGTCAAAAGAGCGCCGGAAAGCAGTGAAAACCGGGCGGCCGGAAGCGGGGCTTTTGTTTCTGCGAGAAATTGCAATAGGAGGAAACATTTCCATGAAGTTTAAAAAACTCTTGGCTGGTGTGCTGAGTGCAGCCATGGTGGCCACTATGATTCCCTCTTCCCTGGCGGGAATCTTTGTGAGCGCCGAGGGGCTGGACGACCACCTGTTGTTTCAGTATGAAAGCAGCCTGACCGATGCTTCCGGCAACGGCAATAACGGCGTAGCACAAGGCGCCGGCGTGCAGGAAAACGTGGAGTATCAGGACAGAAATGCTGTTTATCTGAGCAGCACCAGCCACGGCGGCGGCTCCATCCAACTTCCGGATGATTTGACCGCCGAACTGTCATCCGAAACCGGTTTTACCTTCGCCACCTGGATCAATGCAGCCACCGATGCTGACTGGACCAGAATCCTGGATTTGGGCACCGACGCTTCCGGCGCCGATCCGGACACCGTGAAGGATTACTTCTTCATCGCCCAGAACGGCCGGGTTGTGGCCGGGCAGGGCAGCAGCGAATTCTACGGCACCGACACCGGCATCAGCCCGGCAGTGAATGAATGGCACCACATGGCCTTCACCTTTATGCCGGAAGTGAATGCGGCGGGCGAAAGTGGTCAGAACGTGGGCGTGATCATCTATGTGGACGGCGAAGTAGCGTTTGACGCATCGGTGAACCAGACCAACTCCGGTACCCGGAATGCTCTGATTGCCTGGTGCAACGACGTGCTCCCCAGCCTCACCGACAACTACATCGGCTATTCCCGGTTCGCTGTGGACCCGGAACTGAATGCCTACCTGTCCGATATGCGGTTCTACGACATCGGCCTCACCTCCGATGAAGTGGTGCAGGTGATGGCCGACGGCATGACGGCCGACCAGGTGCTGAGCATGGCCTATGACAGCCTGACTCTGAGCCAGACTGCGACCAGCACCGACATCACCCTGCCGGATTCTGCTTTGGCGGGCCTGGTCAGCGTGACCTGGGTTTCCAGCAACCAGGATGTGATGGGCGACGACGGCACCGTGGGGGATGTGGAAGAGAACACCAACGTTACCATGACCGCCACCCTGAGCTATCAGGGTCAGAGCGTAACCAAGGAGTTTACCATTACCGTTTACAGCGCCGACACCGTCCCCTATGTGCTGAACATCGACGGCGAAGACGTAGTGATGGATGTATCCGATACCCTGTTCGGTCTGTTCTATGAGGACATCAACAATGCGGCGGACGGCGGTATTTATGCCGAACTGGTGCAGAACCGCTCCTTCGAGTTCTTCACCTTCGCCGGCTATACCTCCAACTATACCGACGGCGCTTCCAGCCGCAGCCACAATCCTTTGATGTACTGGGAATATGAAGGCGGCAGCATGACGGCTCAGAGCCAAGGCGGCCTGGATGAAACCAACCCGGCCCTGGCCCTCACCGCCCAGGAAAACCAGGCTTTTGCGGGCATTAACACCACCGTAAACAGCTATTATGCTTCTGTTTCCGACGGTACCCGGGTCACCAACCAGGGCTACACTTCGAGTGGCAACAGCGCCATGAATATGGAACCCGGCGCCACCTACAACTTCTCCATCTACGCCAAGAACGCAGGTTCTTCCATCCAGGTGTATGTGGAGGACGACAACGGCAACCGGCTCACCGATTCCCAGACCATTACCGTGGGCAGCGACGATTGGGCCAAGTATGAAGTGGTTCTGTCCAGCAATACCGAAGCGGACACTCTGGGCACCCTGGTGCTGGAATTCACCGGCACCACCGACATCGACATGGTCTCCCTCATGCCGGTGGAAACCTGGGGCTACACCCCTCAGGAAGGCAGCGAAACCGCCAGCTCCAACTACACTTCCAATGACAACTACCGTCTGCGGGAAGACCTGATGCAGGCCCTGCTGGACACCAATCCTTCCTTCCTCCGGTTCCCCGGCGGCTGCATTTCCGAAGGCAGCTACACCTGGGACAACGTGTACGACTGGAAGAAGAGCATCGGCACCGCCGAACAGCGGGAAGAAAACTACAACGTCTGGGGCTATGCCATGACCATGGGCCTGGGTTATCTGGAATACTTCCAGATGGCGGAAGACCTTGGAGCAGAACCTCTGCCGGTTATGGCCTGCGGCGTGCTCTGCCAGGCCAGAAGTGACGGCGCCAACGCAGCCGGCGGCGCTTTGATGGATTACTACATCCAGAGCTTTAAGGACCTCATTGAGTTTGCCAACGGCGATGCTTCCACAGAATACGGCGCACTGCGTATCGCTTTGGGTCACGAAGAACCCTTCAACCTGAAGTATCTGGGCGTGGGCAACGAAAACTGGGGCAATGAATTCTTCGCCAACTTCGAAGTGTTCTATGCCGAAATCATGGCCTTCTGCGAAGGAAACGGCTATGACATCACCATCATCTCCACCACCGGCGCTCAGGCCAACGACTCTTCATATCAGAGCGGCTGGGAATTCCTGGCTGGCGAACATGCTGACGGCACCTACACCGACACTGTGACCACCGGTTCTGAAAATGTGATCGGTTCCGACGGTTCCACCGCTTCCCGTACCCACACCTGGTACACCAGCGACAGCGAAACCGATCTGCCTCTGAAAGACAACTACATGGATACCATTGCGGACGAACACTACTATCGTTCCAATGATTATCTGCTGAACAACACCGACCGTTACGATTACTACGAACGTGTCTACAACGAAGACGGCACCATCAACGACGAACTCTCCTCCAAGGTGTTCGTGGGCGAATATGCTTCCACCGATAAGAACACCCTGATGGGCGCTTTGGCGGAAGCCGCCATTATGACCAGCTACGAGCAGAATTCCGACGTGGTGCGCCTGGCCGCCACCGCCCCCTTGTTTAACAAGCAGCGGGACGACAGCCTCTACCGTTGGACCCCTGACGTGATCTGGTTTGATAACGACAGTGTGTGGTTCACCCCCACCTACTATGTGCAGTCCCTCTTCCCCTCCAATCTGGGCGACGAGCTGCTGCGCACTGAGTTCCAGTATCTGGACAACACCACCAATGAAATGGTGACCCTGCGGCCGGAAGGCGGCGTCATGCTGGCCAGCGGCAACGCAGCAGTTACCATCCGCTCTGCGACCATTTACAATGCCGACGACAGCGAGTACCAGACCTATGACTTCACTCAGATGAGTGAAAGCGATCTGGAACTGGCCGGCTGGACCGATCTGCCCAGCAGCACTGCAGGCTACACCCTGACCGGCGAAGGCCTGAACCTGGCGGCCCAGACTTCCGGCTACAACGGCATCTATCTGAACACCGACGATATGCCCGATAACTATAAGGTTGTGGTAGATGCTACCCGCACCGCCAGCGGTCCGGACGGCTTCTATGTGGGCGTTGGTGTTACCGATGTCACCGTAGGCAGCGAAGATATGGTGGTTTACTCCATCAACTATGGCGGAAATGCCACCGGCTTCAAAGTCTACAAGGACGGCGTGGAAGGCTACACCCTGGGCGACTACAGCGTAGGAACTGCTGCAGGCAACACCTACCTGACCCAGTATGAAGCCATTGAAACCGGCACTGCTTATGAAATCACTGTGGACTACGGCACCACCACTGCTACCCCCGACGGCATCGAAGTGGCCTCCGGACGGCAGCAGCTCAACGCCTGGTACACCAGCGAAGGTTTCGAGTCCCAGAAACTCAACGCCAACCTGACTGCGGTCAACGACATGATCTACAACTCCGTCACCAAGGATGACGAGTATGTATACATCAAGTTGGTCAACGTGGACGGCTACAGCAAGACCACCGGTATCAACATTGACAACCTGGCGATGTCCGGCAGCGGCACCATGACCGTATTGGCCGGCACTGAGGACAATGTCAACACCGCCAATGTGAACACCGACGGCAACGAAGTGATTGCACCGGTAGAAAGCGCAATCACCCTCCAGAACGGTTCCACTACTTTGACTCTGCCCGCCTATAGCTTGACTGTGCTGAAGCTGGAAATCAGCGACGGCAATGTGGACGTGACCATGGGTGATAGCTTGGTAGGCGCTTATACCTTTGACGA
>CASDQY010000039.1 GCA_949282975.1 uncultured Oscillospiraceae bacterium
GAACGAAAGCCCGGCGCTGCGGTATGGGTCCCGCATCCCGCTGTTGCAAATCGAGAATCACCTCCTTTTGCAGCAACAAGCCTTGCGTTTTGACTGTGAAAGGAGTCTTATTATGCCCAAAATGCAATCCACCCCGGCAAAGTCCGGGCCGTTTTCCGTTTTTGTCCGCTCCGCCCAGGAGCTGAAGCGGCCGAAATCCATGGTGATGCTGGCCATGCTGCTGGCCTGCCATGTGGTGCTGGGGTTTTTCCAGCTTCAGCTTACCGACTTTATCCGCATCAGCTTCGCCGCCCTGCCCATCGGGGTGGCCGGTATGCTTTACGGCCCCACCGCCGCCCTGATGCTGGGGGCGCTGGGCGATCCCATTAAGTATCTGGTTTCCCCCACCGGCCCCTTTTTCCCCGGGTTCACCCTTTCCGCCGCCGTCACCGGCCTGCTCTTCGGGCTGTTGTTTTATGGTATGCACCGGGATTTCGACCCGTGCCGGAAAAAGCGTGGCTTCACCGTCCTCCGGGTGGCGGCAGCGCAGCTTCTCAACACCCTGATTGTGGATCTTTTGCTGCACTCCCTTTGGCTTTCCTGCCTTTACGGCACACCCATGGGGGTGCTCCTTCCCATGCGGGCGCTCAAGTGCGCCCTGCTCTTCCCGGTGGAGGGTATTCTGCTGTACCTGCTGCTGGCCGCCGTGGCACGGTTCCTTCTCAGCCGCCCCAGCGCCCTGCGGTGAAGATGTCCGTACCAATCACCTTCGACTTGTCCAAATCATGGGTCCGATATTTGTGCATTTTCACAAAAGTTTTTAAAATCACTAAGAAACATTTGCAATATTCGTCAACCCGTGGTAAGATAGGGTCAATGAAACAAGCGTTTAAGACAGCCGGCATTCAAAAGCTACCTCCCTCAGGCTTGCGCCGGTTGTCCGTCCTATACTATACTCCCCTTCAACAAGGCAAAGAGTGTTTTCGAAAGAGACACTCTTTGTTTTGTTTTTGTCATACCTTTCCCCGGCCCGGCATAGAATAACAAAAAGGCCGCAAAAGGAGGGACAAGCTGTGGGTGCGCTGTGGTTTTTGCTGGGATTGTGGACCGGCGGCACGGTGGGGGTGCTGGCGATGGCGCTGGTGCAGGCCCGAAAAGAAAAGTGAGCCGGCCGGCATAACCCCCGGAAAACACCGGCAAATTTGCCAAAAAAACGTCTATTTTTAGTAGTTATTCCATTGATTTTTCCGCTTTTATTTTTTATAATGAAAATAACAGCTTCCCCTATAAGAGGAAGCTCTGCTTGTCGAGAAAGTCCGATGGGGCAGAAACCCCTTTGCGGATTGCTTGCGACCGGCCTTACCCTGTAGGGGAAGAAAAGAGAAACGTCAGGACAAAGGCTTCCCCCTGTGGGGGAAGCTGTCGCCGCAGGCGACTGATGAGGGGAAAAAGGGAAATTCCCCACCGGCGCAAACTATGACGAACAGCAAAAACTGTCTGCTAGATTTTCCCGAGATGAAATTGATCCACACATGCGGCCACCTCATCAGTCAAGGCTGCGCCTTGACAGCTTCCCCTTGGAGGGGAAGCCTTTGTCGAAGCGGTTTGCAGAAAAGCAAAACACGGGGTTTCTCGACAGTCTGACTCGCCGCCAAAAGGCGGCGAGGGGCTTAATCTTCCGTAATCAAAAACAGGTCATTGGGAGTGCAGTCCAAAAGCAGGCACATGGTTTCGATATTTTTATACCGGATGGATTTGGTTTGGTTGTTCACCATCCTGCTGAAATTCTGCCAGCTCATCCCCAGCTGCTTATAAAGCCAATACCTGGTTTTTCCCCGTTCTTCCAGTAAACGCAGGACATCCAATTTAATCATAAAGATCGTTCCTCATTTAATAATATTCTCGTCTGAAAAAACCTATTTTAGTGCGCTGACCCACTCCCGGTACCTGGGGCAGCGCTGTTCCAATTCCCGGTAAAACTGCGCTGAGTGGTCGGGGCAGAGCAGGTGGGTGACTTCATGGTACAGCACCGCCTGCAAGGCGGTGGGGGGATACTCCGCCAGCCGGGTGTTGATGGTGATCTGCCGGGTTTTGGTATTGCAGCTTCCCCAGCGGGAAACCATCCGGCGGTAGCGGAGCCGGGGCGGGAAGAGAAGGACGCTTTCAAAATCCTTCCACACCCGGCCCAAAAGCGCTTCCGCCTGCCGACGGCACTGCTCTTTGCAGAATTCCCGCCAGGCCGGTTCCACCCCTTCCCATTGGGGGCAGCGCACCAACAGCAGGCCTTCCTCCTGCCATACCCGGACTTCCTTACCCTCCTGCCAATGGAGAACCAGGGGCTTTCCCCAAAGGCAGACCCGGCTGCCGGATTGGGGGGAGAGGCTTTCTTTGTGAAGCTGCTGCCGGGCCTTGGACTGCTCCAATGCCTTGAGCACAAAGGCAGCCTTGGCCTGTAAAAAATCCTCCGCCTGTTTCTGGCCGGCCCACCGGGGGATGCTCACCCGAACCTGCCCCTCCCGGCTGATCCGGAGGTTCAGGTTTTTCACCGCCTTCCGGGTGAGGGTATATTCCACCGGCCTGCCCAGCAGGGTAACGGTTTTTTGCTGAGGCTTGCCGTACTGCCTGGGGCTCATGGCTGGGCCTCCAGATAAAACAGTTTGCAGGTAAAATCCCCCTGATCCAGCTCCGTTTGGGAAGTGTTTCCGGAAGAGTTGTCGGTGGTGACCAGCCCCGCCTGCATCAGTTCATCCCCATAGCAGTCCAGCCTTTGGTTGAATTTGCCGGATGCGGACGCCGGTATCCGGGAATTCCAGAAATCCACCACGGAATAAAGGGCGTCCGGCTTCAGCCCCGCCAGCTTCAGCCGCCGGTAGGGGGCGTTAGCCTGGGCAAGGATTTTGTATTCCCCCACAATGGCTTTGGTTTTGTCCCGGCTGACCACCATCCATCCGGCGATGTTCCCTTCAAAGGGGCTTTTCAGCCGGTAGAAATCCCCGAATTGCAGCAGGCTGCGGTAGTGCTTGAATAGGCCGATCTGCCATTTATATTCCAGTTCCTCTACCTTTCGGATATCCAGTTCATACCCGAATGCCCCAAACATGGCCACGCCGAACCGGGTGTACAAGGGGGTGGTGCGGGATAGCTGATGGTTGGGGCAGACGGAAACATGGCTGCCTATGCTGGAAATAGGGTAGCAGTAGCTGGTGCCGTACTGAATTTGAAGCCGGGCAATGGCGTCGGTGTTGTCGCTGCACCAGGCCTGGGGTGCATAGTACAGCATCCCCGGATCGAACCGGTTTCCCCCGCTGGCGCAGGATTCAAAGAGAATGTGGGGGAACCGGGCGATCAGCCGTTCATACAAAGAATAGACCCCCAGAATGTAGCGATGGTAAAACTCCCCCTGGCGGTGGGGCGGCAGGGCGCCGCTGTAGGGCTGGGTAATGCAGCGGTTCATGTCCCATTTCACATAGTCCACCATGCCCGGACCAAGGATCTGCTCCATTCGTTCAAAGAGATAATTTTCCACATCCTTCCGGGAAAGATCCAGCACATACTGGTTCCGCCCGATTCCCGGCTGCCGCCCCGGTGTCTGCACAATCCAATCCGGGTGGTTTTCGTAAAGCCGGGAGTTAGGGCTGACCATCTCCGGCTCGAACCACAGCCCGAAGAGCATCCCCATGGCGTGGATTTGTCCCGAAAGGTACCGGATGCCGCCGTACAGCTTGCCGCAATCCACCACCCAATCCCCCAGGCCCTGGGTGTCGTCGTTTCTGGGGAAGAACCAGCCGTCATCCAGCACAAACAGTTCCACCCCAAAATCAGCGGCGGACTGGGCCAGGGAAAGGATTTTTTTGCTGTCGAAATCCATATAAAAGGCTTCCCAGCTATTGAGCAGCACCGGCCGGGGCTTATCCCGCCATTCTCCCCGGACAAGCCGGGAGCGGTACAGGGTGTGGTAGGTTTGGCTCAGCCCATTTAAGCCGGACCGGGTGTAAGCCAATACGGCTTCCGGGGTGGTGAAGCGCTCTCCCGGATACAGCGCCCAGCCGAACCCTTCGGGATGGATGCCTCCCATCAGCCGGGTGGTTTCCCAGCTGTCCACCTGGGCCTGAAGCAAAAAATTACCGCTGTACACCAGGCTCAGCCCCACGGCTTCCCCGGCAAATTCGGTGGTCTCCTTCCGCTTGAGGATGACGAACGGGTTCTCCTGGGCGGAGGAACAGCCCTGAACGCTTTCCACCGAGGTGACCCCCGGGGCCAGGTCACGCAGTACCGGGGTGCGCTCCTTCCCCCACCCGCCGATGAATTCCATCCACTGGTAATCGCTTTCCGGCAGATCCAGACAGAAGCTCATGGCACGGGTCAGGGTCAGGGGGGCGGCGCCGGTGTTTTCCAGCTCCACACTTCGGGCCAGGGCGGCATGGCCGGCAAAAACGGTGTACCGCAGGCTTACCTGTAACCCAGTGGGTTCATCCAGTAAAACCAGGGTGAGGGTGTCCGCTTCGCTGTCCTCTTCCACATAGGTGGCGGGCAGGCCGGAAAGCTTCGGCTTGCCGGGCGTGATTTCGTGGCGCAGGTATCTGGGCTCCAGGGTGCGGCCGCCATTGGGCTGGGACACTTCCAGGGCGGTGCGGCGAAAATCGGTGGTGCCGGCGCAGGGATACTCCAGCTTGACCGAATCCAGGCTGAAGCAGTCCCACTGGGGGGAACAGTTTACTTGCAAAGGGCGGTTTCGCAATTCCAGCAGGCGGTCAAAATCCTCCCGGTCGGTCAGGGGCGGGCCGAAATAAAGCTGCCCCGGGCTGCCGTCGGGAAGAAGCTTGATCAAATAGCTGTAAAAGGGATTAAAGAGGTGAAAGGTCCGGCTGGCGGAATGAAAGATCACTGGCATGGCGGTTCTCCTTTTGGTTGTTTGGAAAGGGGATGTTCTGTCTTTTTTTGTAGTCTATCACAATTCATCCCGCCCTGCAAGCAGAACAAAACAGGAGCGGCCTTTCTTGGAAAAATCGCTCCTGTTTCTTGTCTATTTGTTTTCTTTTGTCCCGGCCAAACTAAGCCTCATGGAGGGAAGTATTCGTCCAATACGGCAGCAGGGCGGCCACACGGGTTTTCAAAGCGTCCGGATCGGGATTGATGTCGGTATCCGGCTGGATGGTAACGGAAAGGGTGTGCTGCTCTAAAATTTCGCCGAAGGTCAGGGTGCATCCCCAGCTTTCCCCGGCCTGCTGCAAATCCTCCGGGGTGGCACAGCGCCGGCCGATGGCCAGGCGCTTGCGGCAGGCGGCGATGATTTTTTCCCGCCGGGCAAGGGAAGCGCCGGTGTAAGGGGTATCCCCGCTGCCGTTGACGGGGGTGGGGTCAAAGCCGAACAGCTGCTCCTGCTGCCGGGCATAGGGGCATTGGGGCAGGTGAAAAAAAGCGCCGTAGCGCAGCTTTTGGATCTCCTGCAAAAGCAGTTCCAATCCCGCCGCATACGCCTTCACTTCGGCATAGACCCAGCTGTCCTCCTCCAGCCGGTAAAGGCCGGTGACGGCAAGCTGGGACAAAAGCCGCTGCAAACAGGTCATAGACGCATCCTCCTTTTAATCCACTTCCACAGAAATCGTGCCGGGGGTGTAAATCTGATTCGGTTCCGGGGTCAGGTACCCGGTGGGGGAGAGAAACTGCACCCCTTCCACCCCGGACAGAGCGGTGCAGAGCCGTCCCCCTATGACATAGGGGTTGAAGCTTTCCCCAATGCCAAGCTGCCGCACCGCCGCTTCCAGGTATTCCCTGGCGGAAGCGGCCAGTTCCGAAGCGGACTGAATGCCGCTGGTATAAAGCTGCACCGAAAGGTTCAGGGTGACGTTGGAGGCGGCGCCGGACACCAGGTTATAGCCCAGCGGCCGGACGGAATTCAGCCGTTTCTGCACCCGGCTGACCAAGGAAGCGGTGTTGTCCCGGTCGTAGCTTGCCACATAGATCACCGCCAGCCCTTCGCCCTGATACACCGCTTTGGCGGAGTGCATCCCCTCTTCCTGCATGGCTTCCTGTTCCAGTCCCGCCAGATTCACGCCGGTGGCCGGATTGAGAAAACCGGCGATGATCCGTTTTCGGAAGCTTTCGTCGTCTTCGGCCCGGCTGCCGCCGGTGATGGCCTGCTGGTTTCCCACATTGGAAATGCCGGGCAGGGCGCTGATCAGGATATCCACCTGCCCCAGGGGGGCATTTCCCTGATTGCCCGCCACCGTGCATTCCACCGGAACCTGCACCGACGTGCTCCCCTGGGTCAGCACCCCCTCCTGGGTGGTGACCCAGCAGGCGCCGCTGCCGGAGGAGGTTCCCACCACCGTCCCCAGGGGGATCAGGATGTCGGAAGAAGCGGCAGAGGTGCGGAAAAAGGTAACGATGCCGGCGGCTTTCTGCTCCTGGGTCCGGGTGAGACCCCTTGCCTGGCCGTGCAGGTCCAGCCAGCTTCCGGTGGCGGTTTGGGGGAACATCTGAAGCTGGGCCTGCTCCAATTCCCCATAGCAGTTTAACAGTTCCCCGGACAGCACCTGCATCCGAATGCCCAGATCGCTGTCCGGGTTGACCGGGTAACCGGTGGATTCTTCATAGCTTTGGGCCATGCGCTGATAAAGGGTGTCAAAGTCCATAGTTTTCCTCCTCTCCAAGCAGTTCTACTTCCGTTTCGGTTCCCAACACCGTCAGGCTTACCCGCAAAGTCAGGCTGCGCCGGGAAGGGTCCACCTGCTTTTCCACGCCGGTAACCGTCACCCCGTCCAGCCCGTCTAAAGCCTGGCGTATCACACCCAGCAGCTCCTGGGGCTGGGCCTGCTCCACCGTCAGATCCTCCCAGCGGCTGCCCAGCTGGGCGTTGTACGCAAATCTTCCCCGGGGCACCGTCAGTCGGATCATCACCCGCTGGAGCAGCTCCTCCACGCCGGTAATGCTGTCGGGATTACCGCCCTGGGAACAGACAAGGTCCTTTTGTTCCAAACGAAAATCCATTACAGTTCCTCCCTGATCACCTGGCCCCCCAGCCGGATGGTGCCGTCGTTTTTTAAGATCAAATAACTGCCCCCGCTGCTTTGAAACCGGATCTCCCCCGGTTCCAGCCCCTGCTGGGAAACGGGGCAGCCCAAATTCAGCCGGTTCCCGTCTTCCAGCGGCAGCACAACGCATTGGCTGCCTTCCGGCGGCTTTGCATAGATGCCGTAAGGCAAAAGCAAGCTGAGGTTTCCCCAGGCTTCCCGGCCGGAAAGGTTGCAGTTTTCTGCATCCGCTTCCAACACCCGGCCGGTTTGCGGTAAAAAGAAAGTTTGGATGTTTTGATTCATCTGGGTTCCTCCTTCTTATATGTTTCCGGCGGCCGGGTCCGAAAGGGTAAGGCGGGTGCGAAGGCCGCTTTCGTCCCCTTCCAGCACGATTCCCGTCAGCTCCAGGCCGGAAACGGAAATATCCCTGCCGGAAACGCTCACCCGCTGGCCCAGCCGGAACCGGTGAAGGCCGCTGAGCACCAGCTGCCCGGTAAAGCAATCCAGCTGCCTTTCCCGGAAGCGGTTGCCCGCCGCCTGGGTCAGGTTTTGGCTCCACCGGCCGGGCGGAGCGTAGTACTCCGTCCTTTCTGCCAGAAAACTTTGGGCAAAGGTGTTGGAAACGGGGCGGTATTGGCCGGCATCGTCCAGCACATACAGCCGGGAAATCATCCGGGTGCGGTCCAAAGTCAGGGCAAAGGATTGGTATTCCCCCGCCGAAAAAGAATGTTCTGTGCCGCTGTCCCCCTGGCGCACCAGCGTTCCCTCTTCGTTGACCCATGGCAGGTACCCCAGCTGCAACCGGCAGTAAAACTGCAAAAAATCCCAGTGGCTCATCCCCTTGGCGCAGGTAATCTGGTTTAAGGTGCCGCCGGAAAGGGCGCTGCCGGCTAAGCCGTAGGGATAGCCGTGGTCAAAGAGAAGCTGCTGAAAGCTGTAATTCTGATACACCATGGGGGCGGCCTCGTTGTCCAGCAGGGCGGCAGTCCCGCTTCGGGCGGTCAGGCGGCACCGGCTGCCGGTTTGGCCCTGCTCCCAAACCTGGGTGTCCATCCGGCCGGAAAACAGCGGGCTGCCGTTTAAGGCGGCTTCCAGCCGGTGGACCCAGCTCCCCCTAGGAACCCCCGATGCGGCGCATTCCCAGTAGGCACAGGGGCTGTCTTTGGAAAAGCTCCAGCGAAAGGAGGTCAATTCTTTCAGCTCCTGGGCAGCCCCGCCGCTATCCCGGGTCACAACCGTTAAGGCAGACATAACAGTGTCCCCCTTTCCGGCGCCAGGGGATCCACGCCGGGATTGGCGGCGATCAGGGCGGCGGCGTCAATGCCAAGCCGCCGTGCCAGGGTGTAGAGGGTTTCCCCCTCTGCCGCCTGCACCGTCCCGGCCTGAACCGAAAGGGTGGTCTGGGCGTATTCCGGGTCCTCTAAAAAGGTAAATTGATACTCCAGCACTGTGGGGCCGGGCCGGCCGATGCCTTCCAGAGCGGTAAAGTAACACTGGATGGGGGAAAAGCCGGGAAGCTGCAAGATCCCGCTGTCCGGCTGCAAAAACAACTGGTACAGCCGGTCAAATTCCGCCCCAAGCTGCCCGGTCAGTTCTCCGCTGCCGGTGATCACAAGGGGGTCCCGGCCCAGCTGCTGCACCGACGTTCCCCCGAAAGCCAGAGGGAATTTGGCCAGCCGCTTTTGGCCGGAAAGCCGGAGCTCTTTGGGATAATAGGGGAAGGATTCTCCTTTAAAAGAAAACTGCGCCAATGCGTTCCCTCCTTTTCACAGTTTGGTTCATTCCAGCACCATCCTTCGCTGGGCCACCACCGTTACCGTTTCCAGGCAGTTTTCCCCTACGGAACAGCTTTGGTCGATACTCTGCCACTGGCAGCCGGAAAAGACAATCTGGCATTCCGGCTTGACAATGGCAAGGGTGAAATCCTCCAGATCGAAAAAGTCCTCCTGGGGCTGCTGGGAAAGCAGCAGCCGCTTCAGGGTAATGGTGTACTGCTCCCGGCCGGTGACGGTAGCAACCGGAAGCGAGCTGCCGAATGCTTCCAGCGAACGGCTCTCTTTTTGGGCATGCAGGGTGTATCCCTGCACCACGCCCTGGCGCACGCCGTTGATGGTCACCGAGATTTCCCGGGAGGTGGGAATCTGATACGTATTCATATAAGCTCCTCCTTAAAGCTGCACCAGCAGGCTGGCCTGGATGGTGACGATATGCCGGGCGGGAGTAAAGGATACCGTAAGCCGGCAGCAGGAGGGATCATCCTCCGCCGCCGCTGCGCTGGGTGCGCCGTAAGCGGAAAGGTAGCCTTCTTCGCTCAGCTGCATCAGCTTGGCGGCGCAGAGGCTTTCGATGCCGTCCAGGGTGGCTCCGCCCAGGCAGAGAGGAGTCAGGTAATCCTCCAACTGCCCAATGATGTAATCCAAAATCAACGGGGTGGAAAGATTGAAATACCGGTAATCGGTGTTGCCCAGTTCATCCTTGGTACAGGTATTGATGCCCCGGATCAGGGTCAAAAGCCCCCCGGAAAGCTCCAGAACGGAATATCCCCCTTCCATTTGGGCCTCTTTCTGGGCTTCGGTTTTTTCCTCCACCCAGCCGGAAAATTCCATGCCTGCCCCGTTGCCCCCGGTGATCCGGCTGCTCTGGCTCACCAAAACGGCGGCGGCCGCCGCCGCCAGGTTGACGGTGCTGTCCTGGCTCCACTTCACCTGGGGGCAGGCCAGCACACAGCGCATGGAATTGATCTGCTCCGCCGAAACATCCCCGGCGGCAAAGAGGATTTTCCGCATCCCCCCTTCCTCCAAAGCCTGGGCCATAAACTGAATCTGGCTTTGCTGGCTCAGGTCGGTGATCAAAAATTCCCCCTGAGTGGCCAAAAAGGCGGAAAATTCCGTTTCCAGTTCCGATTGGGTTTCACCAGTGCGGCACATGGCCCACACACCTCCGGCTCCCCCTTCCAGACAGAGAAACAGCAGCCGGGTCAGGGGGCTTTGATCGGTATCCTCCCCAAACACCGCCACCGCCTGGGCCTTTGACTGGATAAACTGGATGCCGTTGGCGGTTTTTGCGGCCTTGGCATACACCGCCAGGGGATACGCTTCGCTTTCAGCGGCAGAGCGATATTGGGTGGTGATCGTCACCCCCGGTCGAAGCGCCATTTAATCCTCTCCTTTCCACTTTGGGTCCAAACACAGGCTGGTAAACTGTCCGGACGATTGGGTCTGTAAGCAGAGCACGTCCAGCTTTGCCGAAAAGGGCAGTAAAACGGCCTGCTGCCGGCGATGAAATTCCAACGGAAGGCGGCTCAGCTCCAGCCAGTCCGGGCCGTCCCAAAACAGCAGCGCTTCAAATAAGCTCTGGACGTATTCTTCCCCTTCCCCCGCCTGGGCAATGGGAAGGATCAGGGTCAGGCGAAACTCCACCCGGGCTTTCCGCCCCTGGGTGGACAGGCCTTCTTCCTGCCCCAGATAGTCCCCCAGGGCCAAGGGGGAAAAGGCGGCGCTTTCCATCTGCACCGCCAGCCCCGGCTGGGACGGCGGGGTCAGGCTGCACTGGGGGGAATACCCTAAAAACACCTGAACCTGGGGCAAACGGCTGCTCAGCCGCTGGGCCAGCCGCTGGGTCAGCTGGGACAGGGTTGCAACAAGCTGCATCAGCTTCCCTCCTGTTCATAGGCAATGGATTTGTAATAAAGCACTTCTTCCCCCAGCGTCACCGGCCGCACCAAAACCAGGGTGTAGCGCTTCTGCCCGGCGGTGAGGATCTCCCCTTCTGCCAAAGGCAGATCCCCCTGGGACAAAAGCCGCACCCGGTGGGCGGGGCGGTACCCCATGGGCAGGTTTTCCAGCTCCTTCGGTTCGTCTTCCCCGTCTACCTGAGAAAGGCAGCCGGTCAAAACAGCGCCGCCCCGGGTGGTGAACCGGGCGCCGTACCGGGAGAAAAATGCCTGGATGGTCTTTTGCAGGTTCATCGCTTCTCCTTTCATGCCAGCAGAAAGGCAAAGCCGGTCTCCAGCAGATCCGCCAGACTTTGGCGCAGGGAATCAACCAGCTGCCGGGCCGCCTGCTGGCTGCTGTTTTCCTGCCATTCCACCGTCAGATCCGGGGTGGAAATGCGCCTGGGGGAATCGCTCTGCTTGAGGTTCAAATAATTTTGCCAGGCGATGGCTGCCGCAAGCTGTTCCAGCATCTGCCGGGCGCAATCCGGTTCCGCCTGGGGGCTGAGCTGCCCTTCCACCTGCCGCCGGGCCGATTGGAGCAGGGCGGAATACTCCTGGGCCTGCTCCTGATCCAGTCCGGTGAGGAGGCAGAACTGGGCCAAAATGTTGTTCTCCTCCAAAAAGGTCACCTCCCAATGGAAAATTACAGGGTCAGCACCTTGCTGGCGTCGGCAAAGATTTTGGCAAAGCCGTAGGTGCAGGTAATGGCGGCACGCTCCAACTGCTGATCGATCAGCTTGTCGTATTCCAGCATCACATCCCCGGCGGTGACCATCTCCAAAGCACAGGTTTTGTCCAAAGCCACCATTTTGCCGGTGGGGACCGCCCCGGTGCGGTAAAGCTGGGCCCCCATGGGGGTGGTAAGCTGACCGGTACCGGCAAAGTTCAGGCCGGTCAGGGGATTTTGAAACTCTTCCAAATTCAGCAGCTTCAGCATCCCGGCGGTGTCCGCCAGCAGGACATTCATCTCGTAGTCCTCAAATTTGCTCCACAGGTTCAGCAAATCGGCGTAGGTCAACGTGCCGGTGGACGCTACCGCCACCGTGCCGGCAGGGTTGGAGTTGCCGTCCCCATCAATCAGGGTGTCAATGGCGTCCTCCAACTGGGTGCGCAGCAGATAGTTACCGATCTGCCGCAGGGTCACGGTAAACAGATCCAGCCGCTGGAACCGCAGTGCCTCGTAAGAAGCCACCAGCAGCCGGCCCCGCTTGTTCATGGTCACCAGGTTTTCCTTGGTCTTGATATTGGTCTGGCTGAGGGTGGCGCCTTCGGCCACCACATTCATGGTTTTATCCGCCGCCGTATTGTCGGCGGTGATGGTGCGGTAATCCAGGCTGTCGATCACCGTTTTAGAGGCTACGATGTTGTCCAGAACGGCGCTGTTTTCCATCCCCACATTCACCGCCCGTTTGACATACTCCGGAAACAGGGCGGCAGAGGTAGTGGTGGCGAAGAATTTTTCCACACAGTCGCTGTTTTTGCCGCTGACCTTGATGTCAAACCGCTTGAGCTGCCGCTGATAGGCGTCCAGCCCTTCCAGCGGGGTGCCACGGTACTGGGCGGAAGGATCCAGCTCTTCCAACACCTGGGTAAAACTTTTCCCCGCCACCTGATACATTCCTTTTTCCAGTTTCAGATTATCGTATGCTGCCATACTGCCACATCCTTTCAAATTTTGAAAAATCGGTTTTGTTCCCCGGCTTCTTCCCCGGGCCGGGAGGAAAGCTGCCGCTTTGCCTTCCCTTCCAGCCGGCGGCGGTACACCTTACACAGGGCCCGGCACTGATCGGTGGTCAACTGTTTGCTGAGCTGTTCCATCAATGCTCCGTCCAGCTCCGGATCCGCCAAAAAGGCCAGCCGCCGCACCTCTTTTTCCAGGGAAAGGCGGTATTCCTCCCCCAGCCTGGCGGACTGTTCCAGCCGCCCCAGGTATTCCTTAAGCACTCCCTGCTGGGCGGCGGACAGGGCAATTTCCTCCTTGGCCCCAAAGCCCTTGATCAGCTCCTGTGGGGTGTTCCCCGCCAAACGGGTGGGGGCGGGTTGGAAAAGCTGTTTGGTCACCCCCGCTTCCCGCTGGGCGGGCACCGCCACGAAGCTCCATTCATAGGCGTCCTCCGGCGCTTCCAGGCGGATGCAGCATTCTCTGCCGCCGTATTCCTGCCCCGGCTGATGGGAGCAGCTTCCCGCCTCCTTGCCGCAGATGGAACAGGTTTTTTGGGCCACCTTGCAGCTGACGCTGACTTCCTTGCGGATGCCCCCGTCAATGGAAAGGATCAGCCCCTCCGTTTCCTGGCAGCGCACCAGATAAGCCTTGGCGTTTAGGGTGCAGTAGGTTTCTCCGCAGCGAGTGACCCGCTCCGGGTGCTCCATCACCTGGGTATGATAGATCCGGGCGGTTTGATGCAGGGTGGTGTGCTGATGGTCAAACAAGCCGGTTTTGCCCAAAAACAGTTTGGCCAGCTCTTCCAGAGCCCCTTTGGTAAAGGCCTCCCCGTCCCGGTCAATCTCGTTGTCACACAGCACCAGGGGAAAGGCATACACCTCCCCGGCGGTCAATTCCCGGCGGGTATAGCGGTTGATGGCGGTTAAATCCTCCAGCCCGAACTCCCCCTTCTGGGTGAGAATGGTTCCTTCTTTCATGGGTTTCCCTCCTGTGGCGTAATTTCGTCTGCCCTGGCCCGATAATACTCGGCCTGAGCCTGCTGAAGCTGATCCTGAAGATCCACCGCTTCCCATTCCAGACTCACCGGGGAATACACCCCGTTCAGCCCCATCCAGGTGCGGCAGATTTTCTGAATCACCGGCTCCAAAAGGCGGCGGTAGTAGCTCAGCTCGCTGGCCAGGATGGTGGTTTGCTGCTGAGCCATCCGCTCGGTGGTGGACCAGCTCAGCCCCAGCAAAAAGGGAGGCACCCCCAGCTTGGCGATGATCTGCTCCAAAAGCTGGCGTACCGGGATTTCGGTATCCAAAATCTGGTTGTCGCTGCCAATGGCTTTGATGGAAACATTTCCCACTGCCACCAGATCCTGCACCTGCCCCCGGGCGGCGCTTTCCATTCCCCGGCTCCATTCCCGGGCAATCTGCCGGGCACGCTCCCCGGCGTAGGGCTGATCCTCCGCCGAAGGCTGATAGGTAACGGCATAGCGCACATTCCCCACCCGCTCGAAGTTGCTGTGGATGCTGCGGAAGATCACCGATAAGGTCTCGCTCACGGCCGGCAGCCCTTCCAGCACACTGCGCCCCACAATCTGCCCCGGGGCGGGGTCATGGGCGGAATAGAGCAGAAGCTCCTTGCGTTCCACCGGCTGATACTCCAGCCCCTGGCGCACCAGAAAATCCGGTTCCAGGGGGTCGCTGTCCTCCTTCACCCGCAAACAGGCGGGGTCGGCGTTAAACAGGCCCAAAATCTCGGTTCCTTCCCGGTCGGTGACCATCTCCCCCACGCCGTTTCCGTAGGTGAGCATGCTGTCCAGATGGCCGTCCAGAAAGCTGCCCAGGCCGTGGTTGATGCCGTTGACCGGCACACGGTTTAAAAACTCCTCCAGCCGAAGCTGGACGGCACGGTCCCGGCAGGTGATCTTTACGCCGCCTGCCAGCCGCACCAGCCTTCGCAGAGCGGCGTCCACCATGGGGATCTGCTGCCGGATGCCCAGCAGCACCGGATAGGCGGCGGGGGCCAAAGGCAGGCTGTCCTGCCGGGCCCACATGGGGCGAGGCCTGGTTTGAATGACTCCCCAGGGGGAATCACCCTCCTTTGATCGTTTTCGCAAAGAATCCTCCTCCTTCTTGGTTGGATGTCCGGGAAAAGCTTTCCACAAAAAAGGCGTTTTCCTCCCGGTCCGCCAGGGTGCTCACCAGATAGCGGATGTCGTCCATGGCGTGGTCGTGTTCCTTTTTGGGGGCTTCCCCCTGGCCGGAATTCTCCCAGACATACTGGGAAAACTCCCGGATGGTGTCGGTGCAGCTCTGATGAAATTTCAGCCTTCCCTGGCCCAGCAAACTGCTCACCCGGCGGATACCGTCTTGCACCTGGTTTTTGGCTTTTAATACCTTCCAGCGCCCGGTGCGGCGAACGCACTCCAAAAAGCTGGCGGCGCTGGGGTCGATAATCACTGCCTCCACCGGATGGGCGCCGATAAGCTCAACCAAAGCGGCTAAATATTCCTGATCGGTAAGCTGGCGGTTTTCCCGGCGGGAATCATAGTAATATTCCGCTAGCCGGTACCACACCCCGTCCTGCTCCCCCCACAGCCCCATGGACATGGGATTGATGGTGCCGTAATCGCAGGAAACATAGCGTCCTGCAACCCCGGGCGCATCCGAAAACACATGGCGGGAAACATCGAACATGGGGTAGACCAGCCCCTGAGCCGCCGCCCACTCTCCCAGAACAAACCGGCGATAGAACACCCCCTGATAAAGCTCCCGGTAACGCCGGCGCATGGCCGGGGAAAGGGAGGGATTGTCCTCCATGGAAAAATGCAGGTGCAGCGCTCCTTTCCTGGCCGCCTGGCTCACCCATTCCCGGAAGAACCAGTGGCTGGGTCCCTCCGGGTTACAGTTAAACCAAAACCGGCTCCCCTCCACCGAGCACCGTGCCAGCGCCTGCTCCACAAAGGAGCGGGGCATCAGGGCTACCTCGTCCAGCAGCACCCCGGCCAGAGTCATGCCCTGGATCAGGGAGGCGCTGGATTCGTCTTTGCCGCCGAACAGGTAAAACCGGTTTTCCCGGCCCCGGCAGCGCAGGGTAAACATGCTCCGGCTCACCCGGTACTCCACCCCGAATCCCAGACTTTTGAGCTGTTCCAGCAGCCGGTCGGTGAGGTTTCGCTTTAACGCCCCCACCGTTTTGCCGCAAAGGGCGAAATTTTCCCGGTCAAACCGGCTCATGGCCCAACAGGCGAAGCTCAGGCCCATGCAAAAGGTTTTTCCGCTGCGCACCGCCCCGTCGCAGATCACGGCGCAGCAGTCCCGATGGGGGCTTTGCCTGCACCACCAGGTAAGGAGCTGCTTTTGTTTTTTGGAAAAGCGAACCGGGGCGCTCATTCTTCTTCCTCCCCGGCGGCGGTTTCCAGCGCCCGGCAGAAGCTCAGCCCATCCTTGGCCTGCTCCTGTTCCTGCCCCAGGCGGCAGAGCAGCTCCAGCGCCGGAAAGCGGTTGTAAAACTGCACCTCTATGCTTCCGTCCCTGCCCCGCTTCACGGCGCTGATTCCGTAAAGGTCCCATTCCTCCAACCGGGAAAGGGCCTGTTCCGGATCGCTCAGGGCCAGGCGGATGCCGTCGGCGTTGCTGCCCAGCGCCAGCCGCCTCAGCCCCGCCTGGGCCAGTTCCAGAAGCGATTCCGTTTTCGCCCGGTCAAGACGGCTTTTCACCCGGCGGCGGGATAAAAGCCGATAGCCCTCCGCTTCGCCCCCGGCAAGCCCGGCAAAAGCGGCGGCTTCCCGCACATTGCGGCAGCGAAGGTACTGGTTGCAAAAAAGCGTTTCCTGTTCTTCCATGGATGTTACAAATACCTCCTTTCACCCATAGGGGAAAATCAGTGAAAAATTGCATGAAACGGTGCAATTTTTAGAAAAACAAATGGAATATCCAATATTTTCGTGCAAACGTTTTTTAAAGCGGAAATTTCCAAAGGCGGCAGACAAAACAAAAGCGCCTTTCGAACAATCGAAAGACGCAGAAAATTTTTCCAACGCACCGCCGGCCGGGCTTTACCTTTCCAGCCACTGCAAAAGCGGATCCAAATATTTGGGATCGGTCCAATCGGTCCGGCGCTCCCCCGCTTCACGCAGGGCCAGCTCCCAGGACTGACATTCCTCCTCCGGTTTTTTCGCCACCGACTTTTGCAGCATCCTGCACATGGTCCGGTCCACCAGGCTCATGGCCGCCAAATCCCAGATTCCACGGCCGTAAAAACAGGGAACCTCTTCCAGCGGCGGGCGGAAATTTCGCTGCCGAAGCAGTTTCAGGTTTTCCTCCTCATACGGGGAGGCCCCGACACAAAATACGGCCAGTTTTTTCCCTTGAAGCCGTTGCCAATGCTTGCGCAGAAAGCTGACTCCCCCGATGCCGGAAGCGTATACCCCGCCCAGAAGAACAACCGTGCCGTACCGGGCCAGCAGCGCTGAATCGGCCTGTTTGATCTCTGCCAGGGCAAAGCCGGTTTTCTCCTTCAGCCATGCGGCATATTTGCGGGCGGCGCCGTATTTGGAGTGCACCAAAATCAAACCCTGTTCCATTGTTTGCTCCTTTTCCGCCTTTTGGGCCGTTGTTTTCCTTTAGTATACCAGATGTGCCGGTTCCGGGAAAGGAAAACAGGTAAAAATCCGGT
>CASDQY010000040.1 GCA_949282975.1 uncultured Oscillospiraceae bacterium
GATTTTTCCAATCTCGACACCTGAGCCTGGCTGATCCCAATCTCCTTTGCCACCTCTGTCTGGGTTTTCCCCAGCTGGAACCGCAGCTGCAAAATCCGTTTTTCCCGTTGGGGCAGGGAACGGATCTGCTCTTTCAGGGCAATCAGATCAATCCAGCTATCCCCCTGATCCGGGTCCCCTACCTGATCCAGCACATAGATGGTGTCTCCGCCGTCGGAATACACCGGCTCATACAGACTGACCGGCCCCACCATGGATTCCAGCGCCAGCACCACCTCCGTTCGGGGCAGGTCCAGTTCCCGGGCGATTTCCTGGGCGGTGGGTTCCCGATCCAGCTTGGCGGTAAGCTTTTCTTTGGCGTTCATGGCCCGATAGGCCGTGTCCCGGAGCGACCGGCTTACCCGCACCGGGTTGAAGTCCCGCAGATACCGCCGCAGCTCTCCGATGATCATGGGTACGGCGTAGGTGGAAAACCGCACCCCCTGGCTGAGATCAAAGTTGTCGATGGCCTTCATCAGCCCGATGCACCCCACCTGGAACAGGTCGTTGGGATTTTCTCCCCGGCGGTCGAACCGCTGGATCACGCTGAGCACCAGCTTCAGGTTGCCGGTGATCAGTTTTTCCCGGGCGGTGGGGTCCCCGGCCTGCATCTGTTTGAGCAGCTCCACCTTTTCCGATTCCTTCAGCACCTTTAGCTGGGACGTATTGATGCCGCATAAATCCACCTTATACATACCAAAACCCGCCTTTCCTAACCTGTAGGTTAGTATGGACGGGTTTGGGAAAAATCATGCAGAGGATGGAAAAAACAGGAATTTTTCTTTCTCCCTCAGATTGGGCAGTGTCCGGCGTGGATATTCTGCTTTTTCCCGGGTCGCTCAGTTTGTCGGAAAAGTATTTGCAATCCCTTTTGTCGCTTTTTGCACAAACCCCTCTGTGGATTGCCGGCAATCGGCCTTACCCTATAAGAAAGGATGGAAAAATGAACGCCGGGACAAAGGCTTCCCCCCCTTGGGGGGAAGCTGTCGCCGTAGGCGGCTGATGAGGGGAAAAGAAAAATGTTTTATCGGCACAAACTATGATGTATAGTAAAAATTGTCTGCGAAATTTTCCTGAGATAAAATCTATTCATCTATGCCGCCACCTCATCAGTCAAGGCGCAGCCTTGACAGCTTCCCCTCAAGGGGAAGCCTTTGCCAAGCCGGTTTGTAGAAAAGCAAAACAAAAAGCTTTTCAATAGTCTGAGGAACTGTGGCAAAATAAAAATATAACAGCAACTTATACAAAGAAATCCAGAAAAAGAAAAAATCCGGAGCCATCCTGAACGATAAACATTCAATATGGTTCCGGATTTTGTGCATTATTTTTCGACAGGCTTTTTGCAACAGTCCCAATCGCCGTTATCCGGCCACAATCAACTTCACAATATCGCAGGGGTCGCCGATGCTCAGGATCAGTTTTACATAGGGATATTCCGTGTCCCGCTCCAATTCCAAGCCGTCCAGCCCCTTTTCCTGCTTGAACCGTTTGGCATAGTCCAGCAGGGAACGGGACAGATCAAAGAGGGCGTCCTCTTTGGTGTCCCCTTTACCCCGGCAGTCCAGTTCGTTGCATTCCGCTGTCCAGCCGGGACGTTCCGGCCAAAGCCGGGCAGTCATTCGCAGCATGGTTTTGCCTCCGAAATGGCAAGGTTTACCTTGTCGATCCAATCTTCCAACTCCCGGATGGTGAGCTGCGCTTCATAACGCAGGTTGCGGATGGGGTAATCCAGGGGCAGGGTGTGGCCGTCGGGATGGGTGAGCTTTTCGTCGGCAATGCCTGCCCTGGCAAACAGCGCCCGCACTGCCGGCCCGGCAATGGGGTGGGGGAGCAGTTCGTCCAGGGTGCTGTTCCGGGTGACCACCAACGGCCGCTGGACGGAGGACGTCGCCTCCACCGGGGCGGAGAGCAGCACCGTCTGGCAGTCGGCGCAGATCTGCACCTCAAAGCTGCCCTGGGCGTACCAGTCGGAAAGCTGTTCGTCGTACCAGGCAAAGCTGCGCCAATCCAGCTTCAGGGTCACGGTCTGGGTTTCCCCGGGCTGGAGGAATACTTTGGTAAAGCCTTTCAGTTCTCTGGGAGGACGGCTGGCTTTGCCGGAATGGTCGGCCACATAAAGCTGCACCACCTCCGCCGCCGGGACGGCGCCGGTGTTGGTCACCTCCACCGAAGCGGTGATGGTGTCCCCCTGGGTAATGGTGGACTGGCTCAGCCGGAGATTTTGATAGGAAAAGCCGGCATAGGACAAACCGTAACCGAAGGGATACTGCACTGGGATCTTCCGTGCCAGGTACCACCGGTAACCGATAAAGATGTTTTCATGGTAGTGGATTTCATCGTCGTAGCCCGGGAAATCCAGGTAAGAGGGAGTGTCCTCCAGCCGCAGGGGGAAGGTTTCCGCCAGCCGCCCGGAGGGGGACACTGCCCCGGTGAGCAGGTCTACCGCCGCTTCGCCCACGGCTTCGCCCCCCAGGCAGAGATAGAGGATGCCCTTTACTTCGTCCCGCCAAGGCAGCACCATGGCGCTGCCGCCCATGAGCACCACCACGGTGTTGGGCTGCACTGCCGTTACCTGAGAGATCAGCCGGTTTTGGCAGGGCGGGAGGTTTAAGTGGGTGCGGTCGTAGCCTTCGGATTCATAGTGCTCCGGCAGCCCGGCGAAGATCACCGCAACCTGTGCTGCTTTGGCGGCTTCCAGTGCGGCGGGGATCAGGGAGTCGTCCTCATCCCTGGCCAAATCGTAGCCGTCGGCGTAGGTCAGCCCGGCGAATTTGCCCTGGGCGGCGTCCCAGGAATTGGTGACATGGTTGGCGTTGACGTGGCTGCTGCCGCCGCCCTGATACCGGGGCGTTTTGGCAAAGGCCCCGATGAAAGCCACCTTTTGTTCGCTTTTCAGGGGGAGGATGTTGTCCTGATTTTTCAGCAGCACGGCGCTTTGGGCTGCCGCCTTCCGGGCCAGGGCATGGTCCTGTTCCAAGGGGAGGGAGGCGTGTTCCGGCCACTGGGGCAGGCGGGAGAGGATGTTCAAGGTATCCAGCACCACGCTGTCCAGTTCTTCCATGGAAAGCTTGCCTTCCAGCACCGCCAGTTCCACCTGACGGTTGGAGTCGTGGTCGGTGCCGGGCATTTCCAGGTTCAGCCCGGCCTTGATGCCGGCAATCCGGTCGTTGACGGCAAACCAGTCGGACATCACCATGCCCTGGTATCCCCACTCCTTCCGGAGCAGGTCGGTGAGCAGCCAGCGGTTGTCGGAGGAATACACCCCGTTGATCCGGTTGTAGGAACACATGATGCTCCAGGGCTTGGCGTGCTTGACGGCATATTCAAAGCTGGCTAAGTACAGTTCCCGCAGGGTGCGCTGGTCCACCACATCGCTGACGTTCAGCCGCCGGTATTCCTGATTGTTGGCGGCAAAGTGCTTCAGGCAGCACCCCACTCCGTTTTGCTGTAAGCCACGGATGTAACCGTCCGCCATGTGGGAGGAAAGGTAGGGGTCTTCGGAAAAATATTCAAAGTTGCGGCCGCAAAGGGGGCTGCGCTTCAGGTTGGCACCGGGGCCAAGGAGGATGCCGATCTGTTCCGCCAGGCAGTCCTTGCCCAGGGCGTCCCCCACCTCTTCTTCCAGGGCCACGTCGAAGGAATTGGCCATGCAGGCGCTGGTGGGGAAGCAGACGGTGGACACCGCTTCGGAAAATCCGGCGTG
>CASDQY010000041.1 GCA_949282975.1 uncultured Oscillospiraceae bacterium
GCCCAGAATCACCCCGGGAATGAAAAACTGCCCTGCCCAAACCATGGAGCAGCACATACCGATTCCCATCACCAAACAGCCAACAACGCCCACTGCCACCGAAACGGCCGTCCCCTTTTTGGTGGTACTCTGATCCAGGCGGCGAAGCTGTTCCATTTTATCTTCCTCTTTGGGTTGATATTTTTGGCGGATGCGCTCAATTTCTTGCTGCTGTTTTGCAGAATAGGTATAATAAAACCTATCTTTTTGGTGTTCCATTGTCAATCCTCCTTTCCGTCCGTCGACTATGGAGATTCTAACAAGTCGTTGTTTCCAAAAGGTTAAAATCATGTTTACGAAGGATTATCTTTCAATTTTTTCAGCTGCATTGCCGAGCGAATGATCATAAAAATTCCCATTGCCACTACGGCCACGCAGACTGCTCCGCCGGTGGAGCCAATCATCATCCGGCTGAAGCTGGAAGAAACGCTTCCGGGATCGAACTGGGTCAGCATAGCGGTTTCCAAAGACAGCATAGAAACCAGCGCCGCCACCAGATTTACCGTTCTGGCCGCAGACATAACCGGGCTGTGATACTTCCGGTACCGCACCAGATTGACAATGGCCATGACGGTGGAATAAAAGGCGTACATTGCCATCACATAGATCAAAAATCCGGCATAGTCAAAGCTTCGATTCTGCCTCAGTACCAGGATCACCACGCCGGCCAAAGCGATATGCATGGCCATGAGAATAATGCCGCAGGCCAGATACCGCTTCCATTCCGCCGCTTTGTTTTCTCCAAAACCGTGCCGGTGGGCATACCGGATCAGCAGAAGCCGCATCACCGACAAAAAGATATAATAAGCGGCCAAAGAACCGAACCAGGGCGAACCGTAATAAATCCCGGAAAACGCATTCACGCCTGCATAAACCAAATTGATCGCAAAAGATAAATACAAGGAGATTTTTAATTTAAAAGGCAGATCTGCCAGATAGCGGCCCACAAAGGGAAGCTGTCCCATCCACCGGCTCCACTTTTTTACCATGGGAATCAGGTTGACACACACAATGGCCAGCGAATACGCTGAAAGAACATAGGCTGGGTAGGAAATGGGGCTTTCCTCGCCGGCAACCAGAAAGGTATACGCCAAAAGGCCGATGGCCGCCGGGATGCTGAGCAGCACCACAACCGTGCCCGGGTGCAAAAGCTTATACAGAATTTGTTTGAGTCTCTTCATCTCGTTTTCTCCTGAGCTTTACCGTAAAGGTGCTGCCCTTGCCCACTTCACTGCTGACCGAAATGTCTCCCCCCACAATATCAATGACCCGCTTGACCAACGCCAGCCCCAATCCATTGCCCTGAACCGCATGGGAGGTATCCCCCTGATAGAATTTTTCAAAAATATGCTTCCCCACTTCCGAAGGGATGCCGCAGCCGGTATCCGATACCTGAACGACGGCATATTGATCCTGGGATTGAAGGGACAGGGACACCTTTCCCCCCGGTTCGGTAAACTTTACGGCATTGGAAAAGAGGTTGTTCCAAACCAGGCTCAACAGTTCGGCATCGGTATCCACCAAAATGTTTTCCTCCACATCGGTTTCAATCTCCAGCTGCTTTTCTTCCCAGGCGTTTTCAAAGGAGAGCAGGCATTCGCAGAGCTGTTCCCCCAAATCATAGGTTTCCGCCTTGGGGTAGATCTTCTGGTTTTCCAGCTTGTTGAGCTTCAGGATATTGGTAATCAGATTGGCCAGCCTGCGGGAAGCATTGGTCACAGCTTTGGCGTATTCCAACCGCTTTTCTTCCGGCAGGTTGGGCTGCTGAAGCATGGTGCCGTAATTTTGAATCACCGACAGAGGCGTTTTCAGTTCATGGGAGACGTTGGCGATAAAGTCTGTGCGCAACGTTTCGGTGCCGGCCAATTCCTGGGCCATTTGATTGAAATAATCCGCAATGACCCCAAAGCCATTTGGATCGTTGCCATCCGGGATGGACTCAATCCGTACCGAAAAATCCCCCTTCATGATCTGTTCCGCCGCCCGGATGATTTTTTTTACCGGGCGATCCACGGTGAACTTCCGCCGGAGCCAGTCAATGACGGTGCACAGCAGACTTAAAAACACAATATTGATAAAGGTAATCCAGGCGGCATAGCCGATCTTTTCTTCTGTCAACGCAATGCCGGCAGTGGCCGACAATTCATTGAGAAAGAGCAGCATACAGCAGGTAATCACAAAGGCAATCAGAATAAAAAAGGTAACATACCGCCGCAGGGAGAACATCCAGTTAGTTGCCCTCTTTTTTTACGTTTCCCTGTCATTTCAATACCGCCTTATAGCCCAAACCGTGCACCGTGACAATCTCAAAATCATGGCAGGCGGAAAACTTATCCCGCAGTTTGGTCATATACACGTCCACCGTTCGGGGGCCGGAGGAAGATGCGCTGTCCCAAAATTCATCCATAAGCTGGGAACGGGTAAAGGATAGGAAAGCAGTTTATAGATCAGATTGAATTCCCGCACGGTCAGGGGAATCTCTTCCCCATCCAGATAGGCGGTGCGTTCATCGGCGTCCAGCACCAGCTTTCCCACCTCCAGCCGATGGCTGGTGGCGATTTGGGCCCGACGATGCAACGCCTGGATCCGCAGAAGCAGTTCATCCAAATCAATGGGCTTTACCATATAGTCGTCGATGCCCGCTTTGAACCCCTTTTGTTTGGAGGCAAAATCGTCCCGGGCCGTCATAAACAGGATGGGAATCTCCTGATTCAATTCCCGAACGGTTTTGGCAAATTCAAATCCATCCACCCCGGGCATCATAATATCGGAAATAATCAGATCAAACAATGTGCCGCCGTACATGGCGTCGTAAGCCTGGTTGGCATTGAAGCATCCAACGGTTTCATAGCCGTTTAAATTCAAATAGGCGCATACGGTTTTATTGAGTTCCCCATCGTCCTCTACCACCAATAATTTGAACATGAATCCAACCTCCTCTATTTTTTATTTGATTATAGCACAGAATTGTTAAAGTTTTGTTTTAGTTTTGGCCTTTTTCCCATAATTTCAAAAAAAGGAACCCGAACGCAGACTGCGCTCAGGTTCCAACCGGTGTGTAACCGGGCTTAGTCGGTTTTCGTGTCCTGCTTGGCGGCGTCAATCCGGGCTTGGGCCTGGGCGATTCGTTGCTGTGCCTGAGCCATGGCCTCTTCCCGTTTGGCCTGCTGCTCCGCTTTTTGGGCGGAAATGGAGTTCCGGGCCTTTACCTCTTCAAAATGTGCTTTGCTTTCGGCTCGATTTGCTTCAAAATTGGCCTTGTCCACTTGGCGCTGAGCCTTGGCGCTTTCCTTCATATCTTCCAATGCATTTTTCAAAAAATTCGACATTTTAACTTCCTCCTCATCAAATCACTGAGATTATTTTTGTTTTAAACATTGATGTTCCGCTTGCGCTTGCTCACAAAGCAGAGCACTGCCGTAACGATTCCGGCAAACGCAGCCATTCCCGCCGCAGACATAATCCATTTTGCCATGGTTTTCCCTCCTTACTTTAATCCTTTGATCACGGGAATGAGGCAGAGCAGGGCAACAATCCCCACAATTCCCACGATAATTCCCGGGATCATCATACCCCAGATCATGGTCATGCACATTCCCACACCCAAAACAATGGTACCGAATACCCCCAGCAAGGTAGTGCCAACGGCCTTGCCGTTAAAGACAATGGCCGGTTTTCCATCCATCTTTCGGCGGATCAGAACCATAATCAGCAGGATCACGGCGCCGATGATGCCAATGACGATGCCCTGGGTCATGGCGCCCCACTCCAGCAGCAATGCCATACACATACCAAGAGCAAACAGGATACCGCCTGTGGTGCTCATGATCAGGGTGATAAAATCTTTTTTCTTCATGGGAAACAACCTCCGTTTGTTTTCTTTGTTGTCTTTAGTATAAAGGCGCTTTGTTTTTGAATTGATTTTGAAATGTTTGAGAGTGATTAAAACTTACCCAACCGGTTATAAGGTTTCCAAGATATGAAATGTTTTTTGCCAGGATAAATATCCCGTATTCCGCCCCTTGTTTTGGGGCAAAAATGAAAACCACCCGCTAATGGGTGGTTTTCATTTAGAAATTATCTCAATATTTTCAAAAGAGGATCAATGTAACGTAAATTGATGGGAAAAGCGGGAAAGAAGATCAAAATATTGAACAAAACCATAGCAAATTGGAAGTGCCAACAAAGCCAAAGATGCTCTGTCTGAATTTTTCCAGTCCAAATTCTTCAATTTGGCATACAGCATAAAGATTAACACAATGGATAGGATAGAAGGAATATATTTAGTGCGATCACCTGAAGCATACATGGTTGGCGAGAAAACAATCACTGCAATTGAGCAAGCGATGCCCAAAGAAACAAATAAATAAGCCATTTTTTCATAAAATGAACATCCGATCCGAATAAGTTCCACAATAGTGCTCAACAAAACAATCATCCAAAACAGCATAGGGAGATAACTGGTAACCCCAAAAGCAGGAATTCCCCAAGATGCCTGAAAATCAAACAGAAAAGCTGTTGTAGAATCTTTTAACAAAAAAGCTACAAATCCCAAGAAAATACAGAGTAAAGAAAAGATATCTATTAAACAAAACTTTTTTTCCGTTTTAAAAATATAAACACACAGCAGCACCCAAACAGTGGGCAACAGCATGCCCATTTGATTGATAATCGCATCAAAAAACCAACGAGCACTGTAATTTAATTTCAGGCTCAGCGCCACCGTTTGAAAATCGGGAATATAATTTTGCGTTTCTGCTACGGTACGCTCTGCTACACCCGGGGCTTTGATAATCAGCAAATAAATAATAATTGCAAAAACGACCTGCCATAGCAAATACACTGATACACGTTTGTTTTGCAAAACATAATAAAGATTAAACAAAAGATAAAATGCAACAAAAATTGCCCCCATCTGTTCACTGGATACTAAACCACACAGCAAAAGTAAATAGCTTCCAATTTGAGCGGCAATTGATCCTAACTTGCTTTGAAAACCTGTCGAACCGGTAAGAGTATAACGCAATGGAAGGTAAAATCCAGCCAGACCCAACGCTGCCGGCCAAAGGTAATTCATAGCGCCGGTAACCCAAAACACAGCATCTTTCAGTGCCAGAAAATCCATTGAAAAGGGAATTACCAAACAAGCAATTAACGCAACCGGATCCGATTTTTCACACGGTTGATCATACTTTCTGGCAAAGAGAAGATAATATTGATAAAGCATAAAACTCTGCAGCAAGTAAAGGAGCAAATCAACTATCTTCCAATAAATCAAATCAAGATGCGCAAAAATCCAAATCATCATTTCGCTGAAAATACGGGAACTCCAAGTCAAATAGCGCATCACCACAAATTCCATCAGATTGTACTGATGAGCTGTAGTAACAAAATTTGTATCATCTCCCCCGCCACGTATTACAAACCAGAGAGGTGCCGCAATAAAAATTGCCCCCAAGAAAAACATCAATAACATTATTCTGTAATTGGAAATCCATTTACAAACTGTTTTTACTGGATTTTTTTGCAAAATTATCATCTCTTCTTTCCTTTTATTTTTTTCAGTATAGCATACAATATAGAACGATTCAATATTTTTCGACATTTTTTAATGTGAAGATATTCCCTTTACAAAAAGCCACAAATATAGTATACTATCTTTAGTTAGGAGTGATTAACTGTGAAATGCAAAATCAACAACCGAAAAGCCGCCATAATTGGATGCGGATTTGTGGGGGCGGCCTCTGCTTTCTGCCTGATGCAAAGCGGACTATTTTCCGAACTGGTGCTGCTGGATGCGGACCGGGACAAAGCGGAAGGCGAGGCGCTGGACGTCGCCCACGGCATCCCCTTTGCACGGCCCATGAAAATCTATGCCGGGGATTACGACGATCTTGTGGACGCCGCCGTGGTAATCGTGACCGCCGGAGCCAATCAAAAGCCCGGGGAAACCCGGCTGGATCTGGTGCAAAAAAATGTGGAAATCTTCCGCAGCATCATTCCGGAAATTGCCAAACGAAACTTTCCCGGAATTCTGCTTATCGTTTCCAATCCGGTGGACATCCTGACCTACGCTGCCATCAAACTCAGCGGAATGCCGGAACACCGGGTAATTGGATCGGGGACGGTATTGGACACCGCACGTTTCAAGTATCAGCTGGGAGAACACCTGAGCATCGACCCCAGAAGCATTCACGCCTTTATCATCGGCGAACATGGGGACAGTGAAATTGCCGCCTGGAGCAGCGCTAATGTTTCCGGAATCCCGATTCACGACATCTGTGAAATGCGGGGCTTTTACGATCATGAGGACGCCATGCGGGAAATTGCCGATACCGTGAAAAACAGCGCTTATGAAATTATCGCCAAGAAGAAGGCCACCTATTACGGCATTGCCATGTCGGTGCGGCGAATCTGTGAAGCCATTGTGCGCAATGAGAAATCCATCCTTCCGGTTTCCGTAATGCTGCACGGCCAGTATGGAATGGAAAATGTGGTGCTCAGCATGCCCGCTATTGTAGGCAGCGAAGGGGTGGAAACCACCGTTCCCATCGAACTCAACCGAGAGGAACAGGAAAAGCTGAAAGCTTCGGCAGAGGCGCTTTCCAAAATTGCCGGAACGTTGAAGTTGTAATAAAACCGGTAAAATTCTGTAAAAAGCAAAAATGACGCTTTCAAAACACAGAAAGCGTCATTTCTTTCGTCACAACCAGTTTTGATGGAATTACAGCTCGGCAATCAGTTCCACTTCCGCCAAAACATTCTTGGGCAGGGTTTTCACAGCCACGCAGCTCCGGGCGGGCTTTTCGGTGAAATACTTGCCGTAAATCTCATTAAAGGCGGCAAAGTCATTCATATCCGCCAAAAAGCAGGTGGTCTTAACCGTTTTGGCATAGCTGCTGCCCGCCGCTTCCAGCAGGGCGCCCAGGTTTTTCATAATCTGTTCGGTCTGGCCCTGGATGGTGTCGCTTTCCACCTCTCCGGTAGCGGGATTGATGGCAATCTGACCGGAAGTGAACAGCAGGTTTCCGGTGATTACAGCCTGGGAATAAGGGCCGATGGCGCCGGGGGCTTTGTCGGTAGAAATAAACTTCATAACAGGTTCCTCCTTCTATTTTTACAGCAGGTTATAGCCGTCCTCTTTCAAGGCGTGAATAATCTGCTGTTTATGGGCTTCGTCACGAGTTTCCATCCGCATTTTCAGGATGCAGGAATTGATGTCCATATTGATGTCGCTGCGGTCGTGGTTGACATTGACCACATTGCCGCCCAGTTCCGCAATGATTCGGCTGACTTCCTGAAGCTCTCCGGGACGGTCGGTGAGCTCGATGGTCAGATCCAAGCTGCGGCCGCTCTTCAGCAAGCCCCGGGAAATCACCCGGTTGAGAATGGTCACATCAATATTGCCGCCGCTGAGCAGACAGCAGACCTTTCCTTCCACCGGAATCTTACCGAACATCACCGCCGCCACGCTGACGGCCCCGGCCCCTTCGGTCACCAGTTTTTGCCGTTCCATCAGGGCCAGGATAGCGGTGGCGATTTCATCATCGGTAACGGTGACAATTTCGTCCACATATTCCTGGCAGAGGGCGAAAGTGTGTTCGCCGGGGGTTTTGACGGCGATGCCGTCCGCCACAGTGGAAACAGCGGTAAGGCTGCGGATCTCATGCTCCTGCATGGAATAAGCCATGCTGGGGGCTCCTGCCGCCTGAACGCCGTATACCTTGCACTGGGGGCGCAGATGCTTGATGGCAAAGGCCACGCCGGAAATCAATCCGCCGCCGCCCACCGGCACCACCACAGCGTTAATATCGGGAAGCTGATCCAGAATTTCCAAGCCGATGGTGCCTTGGCCGGCAATCACATCCTCGTCATCAAAAGGATGGATGAAGGTATAGTTGTGCTCTTGGGTGAGTTCCACCGCTTTTTGGTATGCGTCGTCGTAGACGCCTTTCACCATGCAGATTTCGGCACCGTAATTCCGGGTAGCTTCCACCGTGGAGATGGGGGCGCAGTCCGGCAGGCAGATAATGCTTTTGATGCCGTGTTTGGTGGCCGCCAGCGCCACGCCCTGGGCATGGTTGCCGGCGCTGCAGGCGATGACCCCACGGCTCTTTTCTTCGTCGGTCAGGGTGGAAATTTTGTAGGCGCTGCCCCGCACCTTGAAGGAACCGGTAACCTGAAGGTTTTCGGTTTTCAGATAAATGCTCTGATTGGGAATCAGATTAGGGGCTTCGATCAGGTCGGTTTTCCGGACCACATCTTTCAGCACATAAGAAGCATGGTAGATTTTGTCCAGTGTCAGCATAAAAATGGACTCCTTTCCAAAAATTCCAACAGAAAAGCCTTCGCCTTCCTGTCAAGCCAGGAGACGAAGGCATAAGCATCCGTGGTACCACTCCAATTGCCGGTATTCCGGCCTCTCATACATCCAACAATGCATTTCCCGATAACGGCGGGCTTCCGGGCGGGCTTACTGACTGAAAGTTCAGCGTTGGGCGGCCTGCTCACGGGGGATAACCATTGAAATCGCTTCCCTGCTGCCTTGCACCAGACGGCAGCTCTCTGAAAGGGCGGGGATTTCGGCGTCCCGATCCACGCATTTTCCTTGATTATGATACTCTTTCCCCTTTGGTTTGTCAAGAAAAATTTTCCTAATTTACGGCTTCAGGGAGCGAATCTGTTCCAGCCACAAATCCGCCGAAGCGTCGCTGGGCATCCGCCAGTCTCCCCGGGGAGAAAGGGTCATGGAGCCAACCTTGGGCCCGTCGGGCAGACAGGACCGCTTGAACTGCTGGGAGAAGAACCGACGGTAAAAGGTTTCCAGCCACTTCAAAATGGTGGCGCTGTCATACACATTGCCCAAAGAGTACCGGCACAGGCGGTACACCTTTTTCGGCTCAAACCCCCAGCGAATGCCGTAGTACAAAAAGAAGTCATGCAGTTCATAGGGTCCCAGCAAATCTTCGGTGACCTGGGCGATGGTCCCTTCCCCGGTTGGGGGAAGCAGCTCCGGGCTGACCGGGGTGTCAAGAATATCCAGCAGGACCTCCCGCAGTCCCGGTTCTTCCCCGGTATCCGCCACATACTGCACCATATGGCGAATCAGTGTTTTGGGGATGCTGGCATTCACCCCGTACATGGACATATGGTCCCCGTTGTAGGTGGCCCAACCCAAGGCCAGCTCACTGAGATCCCCGGTGCCGATCACCAGGCCGCCGGTTTGGTTGGCGATGTTCATCAGAACCAGCGTCCGCATCCGGGCCTGGCCGTTTTCATAGACTACATTGTGATTTTCCACATTGTGGCCGATCTCCTTGAAATGGAGCAATACACTGTCCTTCAAATCCACGGTGCGGAAGGTAACTCCCAGCAGCTTGGCCAGGGTTTCTGCGTTGGAGCGGGTGCGGCTGGTGGTGCCGAAGCAGGGCATGGTTACCGCCACCACATCGGAAGCAGGGCGGTTCAGCCGCTTCATGGTCCGAGCCGCTACCAGCAAAGCCAGTGTGGAATCCAAACCACCGGAAAGGCCTACCACCGCTGTTTTGGAATGGGAATGCTCCAACCGTTTGCACAGCCCGGTGGTCTGCATGGCGAAGATGGATTCGCACCGCCGGGTACGCTGGGTAGGATCGGAGGGGACGAAGGGATGGGGGTCCACCCAGCGGGTAAGGGAAGTTTCCTCCACCGGCAGAGTGAAGGTCACGAACCGGAACTCCTTTTCCCTGCTCTGGCGGTAGGTAGTGAGCCGCCGCCGCTCCTGGGCCAGCTTGGCGAGATCCAATTCCGTCACCACCATCTGGTTTTCAAAGAGCCGGCTTTCGGCCAGGAGGGTTCCGTTTTCCCCAATCAGATTATGACCGGCAAAGATCAGGTCGGTGGAGGATTCTCCGTAACCGGCATCGGCGTAAAGATATCCGCAAACCAGCCGGGCAGACTGGCTGCTCACCAACTGGCGGCGGTAGTCCTCCTTGCCGATCATTTCATCGCTGGCCGAAAGGTTGCCGATCACCAGTGCCCCGCCTTCCGCCAAATCGCCGGAGGGCGGCTGGGCCACCCACAAGTCTTCACAGATTTCAAATCCCACCTTCAGAAGAGGGAAATTTTCACAGCGAAACAGCAGCTTTTCCCCAAAGGGGACGGTTTGTCCGCAGAGGGTGGTTTCCAAGCAGCTGCCGGCGCCGGAAGAAAAGTGCCGCTGTTCGTAAAACTCGCTGTAATTGGGGATATGTTGTTTCGGCACCAGACCCAGCAGTTTCCCCTGGCAAAAGACGGCGGCGCAGTTGTAAAGCTTTCCCTCTACCGCAACCGGCAGCCCCACCGCCGCCAGCAGGGGAAGATGCCTGCTCCGCTCCAAAAGATCGGCCAAAGCCTGTTCCGCCCCGTCAAGCAGCAGAGGCTGCAAAAACAGATCCCCGCAGGTGTAACCGGTAAGGCAAAGCTCCGGAAACACCAACAGTTTTACCCCCTGCTCAGCTCCCTGCTCCAGGGCATTGCCGATCTGTTTGGCATTATAAGCCGGATCCGCCACCCGAATGGTGGGGGTTGCCACGGCTGTCTTCAAAAATCCGTCCAACATGGTTTCCCGTTCCCTTCAATGCCGGTGTGTTCCGGCAGGTTTTTTCCTTATTATACCCGTCCGGCGGCCAGGAATCAACCGCTTTGGTTGCACAGGCGGGAAAATCGTGGTATAATATTGTCGTCGGCAGAGCCGACGACTACAATTCCCTCTTTGACTGGCCAAAGCCCGGCCAGTCATTCCGCCAAAGGCAGAAACCAGAGGAAATTACTATGGTATGCATTATAATGTAGTTGGCAGCAAAGGCAATCATTCAGACTGTCGAGAAATCTTCTGTTTTGCTTTTCTGAAAACCGCCCCTACAAGGGGAAGCCTTGACGGATAAGGTGGCGGCATGGATGGATCTATTTCATCTCAGAGAAATGTAGCAGACAATTTTTTGCTGTACGTCATGGTTTATGCCGGGGAAAACTCCCTTTTTCCCCTCATCAGCCGCCTACGGCGACAGCTTCCCCCCAGGGGGAAGCCTTTGTCCCAGCTTTCCTTTTCCATCCTCCCCTATGGGGGTCGATTGCGGGTAATCCGGTGCGGGGTTTTCGCAAAAAGCGACGAAGGAGATTACAAAGTCATTTTTCGACAAGCTAAATGATTGCCAAAGCCAATCATTCCGGTTCCCGCTTTGCCGCCAAAACGCAAAGGCGGCATTTTGCCTGGCGGCGAAAACCAGTGGAAGTCCAACGGAGGCTTCCGGGTAAAACACAGGCATTCACCTGCCAGCTACAAAGCCTGCCGCAGAAAAACAACAGCCAACCACAAGGAGGAAACCACCATGCCCTTCATTCACGCAAAACTCACCACCACCCCCACCCAGGAGGAAATGGAAGCCATCAAAACGGATTTGGGACAAGCCATTGCCAAAATTCCCGGCAAAAGCGAAAACTGGCTGATGGTGCAGCTGCAAGGGGGCTGTGCCCTCTGGCACCAGGGAAAGGCTTTTGAGAAGATTGCTATGGTGGAAGTGCAGATATACGGCGCCCCCAGCGACGCAAGCTGCAACGCTCTGACCGGAGAAATCACCAAAATTCTGGAACGCCGTCTGGGATATCCCCCGGAACATGTGTATGTAAGCTATCAGTTCTGCACCCAGTGGGGTTGGAACGGAAACAACTTCTGACACAGGCCAACACAGCGCTTCGAAGCAAACGGGGCGTTGTGTTCCTTGCGTTTTCCGGTGCCATATCAGGAGGTTCGTCATGTCATTTGAAGCAGTAAAGGAATATTTTTCCCAAGCCGGACTGGGGGATCGGGTGCTGCTGCTAAACCAATCCAGCGCCACCGTGGACCAGGCGGCCCAGACTTTGGGCTGCCGGCCCAAGCAGATTGCCAAAACCCTTTCCTTTTTGGTAGAGGGAACGCCCATTTTGATCGTTGCCGCCGGAGACGCCAAGATCGACAATCGAAAATACAAGGAACGGTTTCACCAAAAAGCGACCATGATTCCCAGAGAAGAAGTAGCGCCACTGGTCGGCCATCCGCCGGGCGGGGTCTGCCCGTTTTGCGTTTTATCCGGCGTGAAGGTGTATTTGGACGTATCCCTAAAGCGGTTTGACCAAGTTTATCCGGCGGCGGGCAGCCCCAACAGCGCCGTGCTTTTAAATTTGCCGGAATTGGAACAGCATTCCAAAAGCGAAGGCTGGGTGGATGTTTGCAAGGGATGGGAAGAAAGCCCCCAGCCCTGACAATTGCGCCGCAAGGGGAAGGTAGTAAAAATTTACGGCCTGAATTCTGTAAAAATCAGAATTCAGGCCGCTTTTTTGGACTCTGGCGTAAAAGCTTACACCCAAGCCGCATGAAAGGTGAAATCCTCTCATAAGATAGCAGAAAACATTGCGAGGTTCTGCTATGAAAAATAATTATTATCCTTTTGTCAATCAACCTCTGCCCTATGATGATCAGGCGTTGGAGCCGTATATTGACGAAAAAACCATGCACCTGCATCACGACAGGCACCTGCAAACCTACATTGACAATCTAAACGAAATCCTAAAGCAAGAGGTGCAGCTGCAAAAACTATCGTTGGAGCAGTTGATTCAAATTTCCGGCAGACTTCCCTACCGTTTGCAGGCGCCCATCCGAAATAATGCAGGCGGGGTGTTCAATCATCGCTTCTTCTTCGAAGGGATGGCCAACCCAGCCCCACAAGGGCCCGATGGAGTCTTAAGGCAGAGGATCATCCGGGAATTTGGAAGCTTGGATGATTTTCTGGAACAATTTCGCAGTGCGGCGCTTTCGGTGTTTGGTTCGGGGTATGCCTGGCTGGTCTGGAATCAGCGAAGGCTTAAAATAATGACCACCCCCAATCAAAACTGCCCGGTGGAGCAGGGATTGCGGCCGATCCTGGTCATCGACGTTTGGGAACACGCCTATTACCTCAAACACTACAATCTTCGGGGAAATTATATCAAAGACTGGATGCCCATCATCAACTGGAAGCAGGCGGAGAAAACATTCCTACATGCCCAAAACAGATCCTGCAGGAGGTAAAATGGCCGGGATGAAAAAGCCGGGAATGCTTAAAACAGCATCATATTGCCCCAGAGGGTTCTGTTCTGCCAAATCTTCCTGGGACCAGCCCTTTTCTTTCCGCAGCCGTTGAATTGTTTCTCCTATTGTCATGGGCGGATTCCTCCTTTTCCAATTTTCAACTTATTCTAACTGGAAATGCCGAATCACGTCAAGCATACGGCTCTTGCATTCTGTCAAGGACAGCTTGCGGGGGAAACAATCCGAATTGAAAAAGCCAATATATGCAAAAAAACAATCAGCGTTACTCTCTTTGAAGATAAATTTCAACATGATCTCCCAACGCATGGGGTATGGACACGCTGATGCCCACAGCAGTTTCGGTGAAAAAGCCCCGGAAGGATCCGCCCGGATTTTGTGCCGTCAGGCTTAAATCGGAACGGATCGCCTCATCGGAATACCCTTCCAGCCACTGCTGCAATGCGTCGGCATCCTGGGAAAGATCCATCTGCAATTTCTCCTCCAAACGGAAAACAATCTGCTCCTGATATGCCTGGCGGAAGGACAATAAAAATTCATTTTCCAGCGGCATCAAGTCAGCCAAAGAGATCAAGGTCTGACGTTCCAAATCCATTAAAATGGGTTCCCAAAAGTGAATCGGGTGCGCTGCCGAAGAATCGTTCCACAAGCCTTCCAGTACAAAACATAGTATGGCACCGTCCCAATAGGTGACCTCTCCGGTAAGGTCTGTGGACGTTTCGGCGGTGGATCCCGCCAAATTGACACGAACCACCTCTTCCACCGTACGCCGAAGGAAGGCATTTTCAACATCATAACCCGAATCTTGAAACTGGGGATACTCAGCGGAAATCGTCTCTTCCAGAAAGAGAGTTTCCATGGAAAAAGTCTCGGATTGCTGCCGGCTGGTGTTCGACTCAGCAGGAGCCACGGCGTCTTGAAATGGGGATTCCCAACAGCCGGCAAAGCCAAACACCGCCACTCCAAAAAGAAAAACCAAACCCAAGCAAGCCAATCGTTTTTTCATGAAATCACCTTTTTCTCTTTGAAGATAAATTCTGCACTTGCCTCTACATAGGTGAAACCGGTTTGGAGCGCAAATCAGTAAATTCGCCGCCGCCTTTTACCGTTATTCGTCACCGGGGCAAACAAAATCTTATCTGCTTGCCCGAACACTCTTCGCATCTTGTATCAAACAGCCCAAGCCCAATGCCAAATAGCCGCCGGCCTCAGCCCACAGAAAAGAAAAAGAGGGCCAGCAGCAGCAACACTGCCGTTACAATACAGCCTGCCACCAGCTCCTTTTTGGCAGAAATGCCCCGGCGCTTTGCCCAATCCCCCAGCAGGATGCAGAGGATGGAGATTGGAAGAACCAGGCAATATCCCCGATAAAATCCCGCAAATCCCGGCTGGTTTTCCAAAGCGGAAAGGAAGATGGACAAAAGGGTTCCCACCGGCACCGCACAGCAGGTCAGCACAAAGAAAGCCAGCAATACCCTGCACCAACGGGTATAGGATTTTCCCTTCAGTTCTCGTTTGGCTTTCCCGGTAAACAGCCAGTCGGGGCCGGAAAACCGTTTGACATTGCTTTTTAAGAACGACAACACACGGGGAACGTCCCCCTCCAGCTCAGCCGGAACAAACATATGAAATCCACCGGGGCCCAAAAGGACAATCTGTTCCCCGTCGGAACGGATTGCCTTAATTTCCCCATAACCCCAATTTAAAACACTGCTGGAGCGATCGCTGAAGCTGTTCAGATGGATATGGTCCGGATAAAACTCCATGACAGCCGCACGATGGGGAGACTGCGCAAGATTTTGCCGGGCGGCTCGATTCAGCCGAAATTTCCATACAACGAACAAAGCCCAAATGGCAATGATCAGAAAAAAGCAGGAAGAATACGCATTCCGACTGTTCTGCGCCCGCAACAGGAAATCCAACAGGCCCAAGGTAAAAAACAGCGCCGATACAGCAACCGCCACGGCGAAAATCACGGTGGTCCTGTGGCCGGCGGCCAAATTGACGGCTTGTTTCATCCGTGGCAGGTCCCATTGAGTTGTAACCCGGGCAAAGGGCTGGAGGGTTTGGGGCGCCGCCTGTTCCGGCTGCGGTTGCTGCGGCTGGGGTTGAAAGGGCATCGTTTCTTCGGTATTCATATAACAAACTCCTTTTTTCTTAACTGCTTATGTTTCTTTTTTCCCTGCGCCGGCTTTTTTGTCCTGGGCACGGCGGATCTGTTTTTTCTGCTTTTGGTGCTCTGCCGCAAGATGGCTCATCAAAGCCATCTTTTCCAGGATCATCTTCACCAAAGTATCCAGCTTTTTCCCCTCCCGGTAATCCGCCGGGGCGATGAGGTCCACCCGCTTGTCGGTGAGCAGGCTGTGAACCGTTTCTTTGTCCTTTTTGTACACCGCCAAAGACTGGCCACGGTTGAGTTTCACCAGCTTCATGCAGGGAACATCGGTAAGGCCGTCGCCGATATAGATCATATTGCGGAAAGGCACCGGGCGGAGTTCATCGGGGATGGAACGGTTCAAATCCAGATCGTTGGAGATGTCCAGCACCCCTTTGTTGATGCGGAAGAGGAATTGGGTCTTAGCGGTATAGTTCACTGCCAGCTTGGGCCAGACCGCCACCCCATTTTCATCGTAGTGGAATTCGCTGGCGTATACCTGCTTAAACTGGCCAAAGATGGGGCAGCCCTCCACAATCTCCTTCAGGCCGGAGGAGATCAGGTAGTGCTCCACCTGCACCCCGTGCTTCAAGCCGAAATCATTCATGCGCTCAAACCAATCCTCCACCCCCGGATACAGCTGAATCTCCCGCCCCAGGGATACAAAATCCTCCCGGCGGATGGACTGGTGTTTATCCTGGCTCATCCGCACCATCATGTACATATAGGCAAGGATTCGATCCATTTTTTCCCGCTTTGCCAGGGCGTTGGACTGTTCCCAAAATTCCTGGGCCGTAAGGCCCAGCTTGGGAATGAAGCTGTATTCCTGCATGTCCTTGGTGGACAGAGTTTTGTCAAAGTCATACATCATGGCCACCACCGGCAATTTTTCCGGCACAGCACATCCCTCCTCGGAAAAAAGTTTTCCATTTATCCTTTTACAGTATATCAGAAAAAACCTGTTTTTTCAACTGATCCAGCCGGTTTTTCCCAAATTCTTTCCCATGGGAAACCCTCAATTACGGCAAAAAGAGGAGCGAACGTGCCGTCTGCTCCTCTTGTTATCTTTCCATCAAAAATTCAGTTCCCAAAGGGGCTGCTGCGCTTCCTTTGGCCCTGCAAAGGGCCCCGGAAGGACGGAAACACCCCGATGGCTGCCGAAGTAGTCCCGGTCAAAGGTGATGGAACTGCCGTCGGGATTTTCAAACCGCTGCTCCGGCTCAAAGGCACAGCCCAGCACATCGCTGTTTACCGCAGCGGCCGAAGCCGTTCCCAGATAGTCATAAAGATTGGTGGACAGAACCGGTTTTCCGTTGCGGCAGGCAAGCTCCACGGTGACTTGGTGCTGATGGTCCACCAGGGGCGACTGCTCCTTTTCCCAGGATTTTGCCCCGTTGAAATAAGCGTTGCCCTTTGCCCAAACGGGAAGATGCCCAAAATGAGCCGGCTCCAGCTTAGCCATATCAGGGGTGTCGGTATCCAAATCAAACTGAGCGACCCACTCCTCATAGGTGGGATAGCCGTCCATCACATGGGTACCCACCTCCCGGTTTTCCTGGTCTGCGATCTCCACACTGTCCCGCATGGTAGTGAAGGGAGCGGAGGGCCACTTCTGCACAAAAATGTTGTTGTAAAACCGATCGTCCCCATGAAGGATGGTCATAAAGCCCATCACCTCGGTGCGGTGGGGGATGTGGTAAGGGGTATAGCGTGGCCCGGTGCCGCCGCCCACCACGGTAAAGGAACCGCAGATGAGATTGTGCACCAAAGCCACCCCCTGAGTGGCCATCCGCAGAGTTACGTCAGAGAGGAAGATGTTGTTATCAATGAGGGTGGGGCCGTGTCCCACCTCTACAAACAGATCCTGG
>CASDQY010000042.1 GCA_949282975.1 uncultured Oscillospiraceae bacterium
TGAGGACTGCGTTGCCCTCGACGGCAGGCTCGGTATGCAAAACCGAAAGAAGAAAACAGCCTGACAACGCAAAGCGGCGGCACAGCCTTTCGGCTGCACCGCCACCTTACATATTTCCTTCGTTATCGCACCTCGGCTAAACTGGAAGCTCTCTTATCTTTTATTTTCTTTTTTTGGAAACAATCCGGAGCAAAATTTATTGCTGCGGCTGGGGCGTTTCCTGTTTCGGCTTTTTCTCCCGATAGGCAATTTTCAGCAGGATGGGAGAAACAATGGTCGTAACAATCACCACCAGGATCACCGGGGCAAAATAGATATCGCTCATTAAACCCAGGGCGTACCCCTTGTTAGCGACAATCAGGGCTACTTCGCCCCGGCTTACCATACCGGTGCCAATCTGCATCCCTTCCCGGTGATTGAATTTGCAGCACCGTGCTCCGATATAGCAGCCCACAATTTTGCTGAGAATCGCTACCAGCACTAAAGCGCCTGCAAAAATCCACACGGTGGTTCCCATGCCTTCCACACTGACCTTTAAGCCGATGCTGGCAAAGAACACCGGCGAAAGGAACATATAAGACAGGGTTCCGAACCGGGCGTTCAGATAAGGCTGTGCAGAGGTGCTGGAAAGGATCAGGCCGGCAAAGAACGCACCGGTGATGTCCGCCACACCGAAGAACACCTCCGCCGCCAAACTCATCAGCAGGCAGAACACAAAGCATACAATCACATGCCGCCGAAGATCTTTGTTGCTGTGAGAAAACCAGCGGGTGAACAGATGATAACCCACAAAGGCGCAGACGCCTACAAACACAAAGAACAGTAGGATCTGCAGCAACGTGACCCAGATGCTCACGCTGCTGTCTGCCATGGAGGAGATAATGGTCAGCACAATGATACCTAAAATATCGTCAATGACAGCGGCGCCCAAAATCGTATTGGCCACCTTTGTATTCAGCTTGCCCAGTTCTTTTAATGTTTCCACCGTAATGCTGACGCTGGTTGCAGTCAGAATCACACCAATAAATACGTGCTGGAGTATGTTTTCCCCGGCGCCAAAAATAGCGGCGATTCCCCAGCCCATCAGGAGGGGCACAATAACGCCGATGGTCGCCACAATGGTGGAGGAAACACCCACCTTTTTCAAATCACGAATATTCGTGTCCAAGCCGGCGGTAAACATCAGCACGATGACGCCGATTTCTGAAATGCTGTTGATAAAATCAGTCTCTTCCAGCACGGAAAAGCCGAACAGCGGCTGCAGCAGTGCGGGGCCAAGCAAGAGCCCGGCCAGCAGCGCTCCCACCACCTGGGGCATATAGAACCGTCTGGTCAACATGCCGCACAGTTTGGTGCTGAGCAAGATCACGGCAATATCAAACAAAAAACGATAATCTAAAAAAGTTTCCAACATATCCTGCATATCTCTGTCACGCTCTTTCTCCTGGAGGTTGACCCTTGCGGGCACGTTTCCTATGGTACTATTTTCCCACAAAATTGTCAACCAATCGCCTGATGTTATTTCTTTTCTTTTCGCCATTTCCAACAAAAAATGAAAGAAACCGTTTCTGTTCTTGCAAAAACTATTTACTATTTGTAATATCCATAGTTGATATTACAAAATTATCCATTTTTCTTAGAAGGTATCTTGCAAAAAATTGCACAATTTTCATCAATAAATCGCTTGTAATTTGGCAATAATTTAAGTTCTCCCGGGAGCCATTCCCCATCCTGCAAAGCCTTCACTTTCCAAAATGCGGAACATAGATTAAAAATCGTAAGTTTCTCACTTTTGATGTCTTGTTCTGATTAAAATTGCAGGAGAAGGGTTGATTTCTTCCGGAAAAAATCCTATAATCAGTACTGTCCAAAGGCCTAGCGGCGCAAGCCGGCCTGCAGATTGGACATCACCGCCAACAAAGCGGCGGACCGTTGAAGGGGGTCCAACGCTTTTCCTGGCGACAAAGGAGGTGAGACTGTGGACAGCTTTGTGGAAGAACTGCTGGAGCGGATCAACTGTGCCACAGTACTGGAATTCCCCATGGGCAGCGTGACCATCACATTCAAGGAATCGGTGGTGATCTCCTGGGGAATTATTGTAGTGGTTGCATTGCTATCCTTCCTGTTGACCCGCCGACTATCGGTGGACAAGCCGGGAAAGAGGCAGCTGCTGTTGGAATCCCTGATCGCCTGGCTGGAAAATATGTTTGACGGTTTACTTGGGCCAAGAGGCAAACGCTATACGCCGTATATGATAACGGTGATTATCTATATCGGTTTTGCCAATCTTTCGCCGCTGTTGGGCTTCAAACCGCCCACCAAGGACTTGAACGTAACAGCAGCATTGGCAATTATGAGCATCGTCCTCATTGAATACGCCGGTATCCGGGCCAACGGCTTGGGCGGATGGACCAGAAGCTTCGCCAAGCCCATCGCCATCATGGTACCAATCAATATCCTGGAGGTATTCATTCGTCCGCTTTCTCTTTGTATGCGGTTGTTCGGCAATATCGCCGGCGGCTTCGTGATTATGGAACTTATCAACTGCCTGTGCAGGTTTGTAGTTCCTGTTCCCTTCAGCTTGTTCTTTGACGTCTTTGACGGTCTGATCCAAGCGTATATCTTTTGTATGCTGACTGCGCTGTTTACCAGCGAGCAGATCGGAGAAGAAGAACCGCCCAGACGCAGACGGAAAGCAAAAAAAGCGTCAAAAGTTACCACTTAATCAACGAAATCAACGAGAAGAAATGGAAAGGAGTTCTTAATCATGGAAGGACTTATTGCAATTGGTGCAGGTATTGCTGCGTTGGCCGGTTTAGGCGGCGGCATTGGTATTGGTATCGCTACCGGAAGAGCATGTGACGCTGTGGCCCGTCAGCCCGAAGCGGACAGCAAAATCACCAAGACCCTGCTTTTGGGCGCCGCTCTGGCAGAAGCTACCGCTATTTACGGCTTAGTTGTGGCCCTGGTCATCCTGTTCGTGGTATAATAATTGGCAGAGCCAATTATTACGGTTCCCCTCTTGCCCGGCCAATGTCCGGCCGGTCACTTTGCTTTGCAAAAGCCGAGGGAAACCCAACGAATGCTATAATGAAAAGATGCGTTTCACTATTAACAGAAAGGACAGGTGGAACAGATGCTGAGTATTGATTTATGGAGTATTCTGGCAACCATCGTCAACATTCTGGTTTTGTGTTTAGTGGTCAAGTTCTTTCTGCTCAAACCCATTCACAACATTTGGAAACGCCGGCAGGATTTAATCGATGGCCAGCTGCAAAATGCCAGCGATACCGAGGCGAAAGCCAATGAACTGAAAGCAGAATACGAAGAAAAGCTTTCCGGCGCAAAGGAAACTTCCAATCAGATGGTGGCCCGGGCCTAGGCTGACGCCAAGGCGGTGTACGACCGCATTCTGCAGGTAGCTGTCGAAAAAGCCGCCCGTATGCTGGACGATGCCAAAAAGAGCATCGATCTGGAACGGGAAAAATCCCTCCGGCAGGCGGAAGGTCAGATCGCCGCTTTGGCCGTAGACGCCGCCGCCAAAATGATGGGGCAATCGGCCGACGAAAAACACAACCAGGAGCTGTACAACCAGTTCTTAACCCAGGCAGGTGATTCCCTTGACAGCAATGACTCCAACCGCAGTTAATTACGCAGAAGCCTTGTATCAGTTGGAGATCCCCCTTTCTGCCGTACAGGCAGCGGAAGAGATCTATGGCAGCAATGCCCAGCTGCAGAAGGCTCTGAAAAATCCTGTGGTGCCCCAACGGGAAAAGGACGCCCTGATTCCTCGGATTTTTCCAAAGGAAAGCGTCAACCTGCTCCGGGTGCTGTGCCTTCACGGCAGTATTGATTTGCTCAGTCAGGTGCGGCAGGCCTATGAGGAGCTGATCCGGCAGAAAAACAAAGTGCTGCGGGCCACGCTGACCTGCGTGACCCCGCCGGACGAAGCAACTCAGGCACGGCTCAAGGACTTTATCCGCAAAAAACATCACGCCAAAGAAGTGGAGTTGGACATCGTCCGGGACTCCTCTTTGGTTGGGGGCTTTATTCTTTCCTGCGGCGGCTCCGTTTATGACTGGAGCCTGTCCGGGCGGATTCAGAGAATGAAGCAGACATTGACCCGGAGGTGAATTTTTTGAGTACCATCAGTTCAGATCAGATCATCTCGATCTTAAAGGAAGAAATAAAAAACTACGATCTTCTTACCGGCGAACAGGAAACCGGTACCGTCATCTCCGTGGGGGACGGCGTTGCCACCATTTACGGCATGGATCATGCGGAATACGGAGAGATTGTAGTTTTTGACGACGGCACCAAAGGAATGGTGCAGACCATCCGCCAAAATGAAATCAGCTGTATTTTATTTGGCAAAGATACCGATATCCAGGAAGGCAGTCAGGTTTCCCGCACCAAACGCCGGGCCGGTGTGCCGGTGGGGGAAGGATTTTTGGGCCGGGTCATCAACGCCCTGGGCGCCCCCATCGACGGCAAAGGCGACATTGAAGCCGCCGACTACCGTCCCATCGAAAACGACGCCCCTCGGATTATGGACCGGAAATCGGTAGACACGCCGATGGAAACCGGTATTTTAGCCATTGACTCCATGTTCCCCATCGGCCGGGGCCAGCGAGAACTGATCATCGGCGACCGGCAGACAGGCAAAACTTCCATTGCCGTTGACGCCATTTTAAATCAAAAAGGCAAGAACATGATCTGCATCTACGTTGCCATTGGCCAAAAGGCCAGCACCGTAGCCCAGATCGTCAATACCCTGACGCAAAACGGAGCCATGGAGTACAGCATTGTGCTGGCCGCCACCGCTTCGGAGCCTGCGCCGGTGCAGTACGTTGCCCCTTATTCCGGCACTGCTTTGGCCGAGTATTTTATGTACCAGGGGAAAGACGTGTTGATCGTTTACGACGACCTTTCCAAACACGCCGTGGCCTATCGGGCATTGAGCCTGCTGCTGGAACGCAGCCCCGGGCGGGAAGCCTATCCCGGCGACGTATTCTATCTCCACTCCCGTTTGCTGGAACGGTCCAGCCGCTTGAGCGACGAACTGGGCGGCGGCTCCATTACCGCCCTGCCCATCATTGAAACCCAGGCCGGCGACGTTTCTGCATACATTCCCACCAACGTAATTTCCATCACCGACGGGCAGATCTTTTTGGAAAGCGATCTGTTCTTCTCCGGCATGCGGCCTGCGGTGAATGTGGGCTTATCGGTATCCCGTGTGGGCGGTGCGGCACAGAGCAAAGCCATGAAAAAAGCTTCCGGCAGCATCCGGATCGATTTGGCCCAGTATCGGGAAATGGAATCCTTCACTCAATTTTCTTCCGACCTGGACGCCACCACCAAAGAACAGCTCCAATACGGCCAGGGCCTGATGGAACTGTTAAAGCAGCCGTTGGCACAGCCGCTGAGCATGCCCCAGCAGGTCATTACCCTTTGCGTTGCCTGCAATAAGGTGATGCTGGACATTCCGGTGGATCAGATCAAGGGATTCCAGGAAAGCCTGCTCCGGTTCTTTGCCAACCAGCATCCGGAAATTATCCAGGAGCTGGAAGAAACCAAAATGCTGACTCCTGAACTGACGCAGTCCATTTTGGATCTTGCCAAAGAGTTTAAGGATAGGTGGTAATATGGCCAACACCAGAGAAATTCAAAGCCGGATGAAGAGCATCCAGGACACCATGAAGATCACCAATGCCATGTATATGATCTCGTCCTCCAAGCTCAAAAAGGCCAAGGATAAACTGGCTCAGACCGAGCCTTATTTCTACAACCTGCAATGGGCCATCGCCCGTATCATGCGGCATATTCCGGATGTGCAGAGCCCTTATTTTATCGACGATCATCTGGACATTCCGCCGGAAAAGGAACGAGCCGGTTATATTGTGGTCACCGCCGACAAAGGTCTGGCCGGCAGCTACAACCACAACGTCATCAAGCTGGTGGAGCAGCGGCTGCAGCGGCCCGGAGAAAAAACCTTCTTTATTGTGGGGGAACTGGGCCGGCAATACTTCAACCATGCCGGAATTCCCATTGAGGAACAGTTCCACTACACGGTGCAGAACCCAACCCTTGGCCGTACCCGCACCATTGCGGAACGGGTCATGGAGTATTACACCCAGGGCAAGCTGGACCGGGTATACATTATTTACACCAAGATGGTCAACAGCATGTCCTCCCAGCCGGAGGTAATCCGCTTGCTGCCCCTGCGGAAAGCCGATTACCTGCCCAAAGTGATGGATCTGAAGGGCACCCCCGGCGAACTGGTGGAAATGCTTCCCTCTCCGGAAGAGTTGCTGGATCACATTATAAAAAACACCGTGGCCGGATTTATTTACAGCGCCCTGGTGGAAAGCTATGCCAGCGAGCAAAACGCCCGAATGTTGGCCATGCAGTCCGCTACCGACAGCGCCAAGGACATGCTCAAAGAGCTGTCCATTGTGCTCAACCGGGTGCGGCAGGCCGGCATTACCCAGGAGATCACGGAGATTATCAGCGGTGCAAGGGCACAAAAGAGCAAGAAGTGAGAGGAGGTTTCCTCACGGCTGTGAGAATTGGATATGGAAATGAAAGGTAAAATTGTTCAGGTAATGGGTCCTGTGGTGGACGTGCATTTTGAGGGGGACAAGCTCCCCAAAATCAAGGACGCCTTAACCGTCAACCTGGATGGCAAAAACCTGGTGATGGAAGTGGCACAGCATATCGGCAACCACATTGTGCGCTGCATTATGCTGGCCTCCAGCGAAGGGCTATACCGGGATATGGAGGTTACCGCTACCGGCGCCGGCATTTCAGTGCCGGTGGGTGAAAAAACCCTGGGACGGCTGTTCAATGTCCTGGGTGAAACCATGGACGGCGGCCCTGGGTTAGACGACCAAGAACACTGGGTGATTCACCGGGATCCTCCCTCCTTTGAGGATCAGAGCCCGGTGGTAGAAATTCTGGAAACCGGCATCAAGGTCATCGACCTGCTTGCCCCCTACGCCAAGGGCGGTAAAATCGGCCTGTTCGGCGGCGCCGGTGTGGGCAAAACGGTGCTGATTCAGGAATTGATCCGCAACATCGCCACCGAACACGGCGGCTACTCCATCTTTACCGGCGTGGGCGAACGTTCCCGGGAAGGCAACGATTTGTGGACCGAAATGAAGGAATCCGGTGTGCTGGAAAAGACCGCTTTGGTCTTTGGCCAGATGAACGAACCCCCCGGCGCCAGAATGCGGGTGGCCGAAACCGGCCTGACCATGGCGGAATATTTCCGGGATCGGGAGCACCAGAACGTGCTGCTGTTCATCGACAACATCTTCCGTTTTGTGCAGGCAGGTTCCGAAGTCAGCGCATTGCTGGGCCGGATGCCTTCTGCCGTGGGCTATCAGCCCACCCTGGCCACCGAAATGGGCGAGCTTCAGGAACGGATCGCCTCCACCAAGAGCGGTTCCGTTACTTCGGTCCAGGCGGTTTATGTGCCGGCGGACGACTTAACCGACCCGGCCCCCGCCACCACCTTCGCTCATTTGGATGCCACCACCGTACTTTCCCGTAAGATCGTGGAACAGGGCATTTACCCTGCTGTCGATCCTCTGGAATCCACTTCCCGGATTCTGGAGCCCAATGTAGTGGGGGAAGAACACTACCGTGTGGCCCGTCAGGTTCAGGAGATCCTGCAAAAGTATCGGGAGCTACAGGACATCATCGGCATTCTGGGCATGGAAGAATTGTCCGACGAAGACAAAACCACCGTGTACCGTGCCCGGAAGATTCAGCGCTTCCTGTCCCAGCCCTTCCATGTGGCAGAAACCTTCACCGGTGTTCCCGGGAAGTATGTGCCGCTGAAGGACACCATCGCCGGGTTTGCCGCCATCGTTCGTGGCGAAATGGACGAATATCCCGAAGCTGCCTTCTTCAATGTAGGTTCCATCGAAGATGTGAAGGAAAAAGCCAAGCAGCTCACCGGCAATGCCTAAGGTACAAGGAGGATTGCAATGCCCAACACATTCAGCTTACGGATCGTAGCCACCGACCGAGTGTTCTACGATGGGCGCTGTGAAATGCTCACCGTACCGGCATTGGACGGAGAAATGACCCTTCTGGCCCACCACGAAAACACAGTTATCGCCCTGGACATGGGGGAGCTTCGCTTTCGCAACGAAAAGGGCGAACTGACCACCGCTTTGGTGGGCTCCGGATTTGCCCAAATGATTCACAACCGGGCATTGGTGCTGGTGGATTCCGCTGTCCGTCCCGAAGAAATCGATGTCGAGCGGGCACGGATTGCCAAAGAGCGGGCAGAAGAGCAGCTCCGCCAGAAACAGAGCATGGTGGAATTTCATCACTCCCAGGCCAGCTTGAGCCGTGCCATGGCACGGTTGAAGGAATCCAGCAAATACAAGCGGGAAGGCTACTAAAACCAAAATGATAACACCCTGAAAGGACATTTCAGCACCTTTCAGGGTGTTTTTGTTTAGGACTGTGCATCCGGCAGATTCTTTTGGAAAATATACACCAGATCGGTGGTGTATTCCGTTGCAGTTTGGGCATCCGGACTGTAGAACAAGGTATGCTGCATCTGGGTGCCTTCGTAGGTAAAGTCAATTTCCAGCAGACCATCCTCGTTCAATTCTTCCGCTATGGTACAGGGCATGGTGTTGATCATAATTTCCCCGGTATCGGCGTCCAATTCGTAAATGGTAACGGTATTGTCCTCGCTGATCACCAAATCCAGACCCACGTCGGTGAGGGGTTCCTGTTCCCCGTCGCTGCTGTCGGTATTGTAAATGGTCAGGATATTCACAATACTGTAATAGCCGTAGGGAGAATCGGCGCCGGTATCCCGGGCTTCCAGCTCCGGCCAGTCCACATCCGATTTGGAGTAATTCCCCGGCTGTACCTCGGTAAGGGGAACGGAAGAGGTCGCATCCTCTCCGGAGGCCGTGCCGCCTTGGGTTTGGCTGACGGCAGAGGTCATGCCATCCTGTGATGCGGTTTGTGAAGTGGTATCGCCACCGGCATTGCCGCAGCCGGACAAAAGCAGCAATCCACTGAGCAAAAGAGCAGCAAAACCGATTTTAGTTCTAGGGTGATTCAAACAGCATCCTTCCTTTCTCATGAGCATTACGGTTTTATTGTAGCAAGGAAACGGAGTTTTGTCAAAAGATTCCCCTTTTCTTTCACCGTTTCTTAACCAAATCTGACCCTTCTTCTTTACCAAAGATTTGCCTTTCTATGATAAAATGCCCTTACGAAAGCAAAAAGCAACCGCCCCAAAGGGCGGCTGCTCAGAAAAGGATTTGGTTGATACCAATCTAAGAATTAGTACATTCCCATGCCCGGGTTAGCACCGGCTGCAGGAGCGGGATTTTCTTCCGGAATATCTGCAACCAGGCTTTCAGTGGTGAGCACCATGCCGGCCACGCTGGCAGCATTCTGCAGTGCGCTCCGGGTAACCTTAGCGGGATCGACGATGCCGGCAGAAATCATGTCTTCATACACTTCGTTGGCGGCATCGTAACCATAACCAACCTTACCGGAGGTGAGGATCTTATCCACAATCACGCTGCCTTCCACACCGGCGTTCTTCGCAATCTGACGAACCGGCTCTTCCAATGCCTTATAAACAATGCTCATACCGGTCTTTTCGTCGCCGGTGGAAGCGTCCATCAGTTCCTTCACCGCAGGCATAGCGTTCAGCAGCGCAGTTCCGCCGCCGGCCACAATGCCTTCTTCCACAGCGGCCTTGGTGGCAGCCAAAGCGTCTTCAATGCGGAGCTTCTGTTCCTTCATTTCCACTTCGGTTGCAGCGCCAACCTTGATCACAGCTACGCCGCCGGCCAGCTTAGCCAGACGTTCCTGCAGCTTTTCACGGTCGAAATCGCTGGTGGTGTTTTCGATCTGAGAACGGATTTGTTCCACACGGGCCTTGATGGCGGCACTGTCGCCGGCGCCGTTGACGATGATGGTGTTTTCCTTATCCACCTTTACCTGACCGGCACGGCCCAGCATATCCATGGTGGCGTCCTTCAGCTGCAAGCCCACTTCTTCAGTGATGACGGTGCCGCCGGTGAGGATAGCGATATCCTGGAGCATTTCCTTGCGGCGGTCGCCAAAGCCGGGAGCTTTTACGCCAACCACAGTGAACGTGCCCCGCAAACGGTTCAAAATCAGGGTAGACAGGGCTTCGCCTTCAATGTCTTCCGCAATGATGCAGAGCTTTTGCCCGGTCTTTACAATTTCCTCCAGCAAAGGCAGGATTTCCTGAATGTTGGAAATCTTCTTGTCGGTAATCAGCACCAGAGCATCGTCCAGCACAGCTTCCATCTTTTCGGTGTCGGTGGCCATATAGGGAGAGATATAGCCCCGGTCAAACTGCATGCCTTCTACCACTTCGCTGTAGGTTTCGGCGGTCTTGGACTCTTCCAGAGTGATCACGCCGTCAGCGGTAACCTTTTCCATTGCATCGGCAATCAGCTTGCCCACCTCTTCGTCACTGGCGGAAATAGAAGCAACCCGGGCGATATCCTTGGAACCGGCAACCTGCTGGGAATTGGCCTTGATGGCTTCTACCGCAGCGTCCACCGCCTTGCGCATACCCTTGCGGACTTCCATGGGATTGGCCCCAGCGGCCACATTCTTCATGCCTTCCCGCACCAAAGCCTGAGCCAACAGAGTGGCGGTGGTGGTGCCGTCACCGGCATTGTCATTGGTCTTGATGGCTACTTCCTTGACCAACTGGGCGCCCATGTTTTCAAATGCGTCTTCCAGTTCAATTTCTTTGGCGATGGTTACGCCGTCGTTGGTGATCAGGGGAGCGCCGTACTTCTTATCCAGCACTACATTGCGGCCTTTGGGACCCAGCGTGATTTTCACGGTATCTGCCAACTTATCAATACCGGCTTGAAGAGCCTTTCTGGCTTCTTCACCATAAATAATGTTCTTTGCCATAATACAAATTCTTCCTTTCGTCAATCAATCGTCAAAGACAGGTGGACTCAGTCTTCCACCGTTGCCAGAATTTCGCTCTGCTTCAGGATGGTGTATTCTTCGCCGTCCACCTTCACCTGGGTGCCGGCGTATTTGCTCATCAGTACTTTATCTCCTACCTTGAGCTCCATTTTTACTTCCTTGCCGTCTACCACTCCGCCGGGGCCCACTGCTACCACTTCGGCCATCTGGGGCTTTTCCTGGGCAGATTCCGTAAGGATAATGCCGCCTGCGGTGGTTTCTTCTGCTTTGCACATTTTAATGACCACACGGTCACCTAAAGGTTTGATCGTCATACTCAAAACACCCTTTCACTAAATTCCCTTAGCACTCCTTTTCCTCGAGTGCTAACTGTATACTATTGTAGCCCTTTTCCCAATAAATTCAAGACCTTTTTTCGGTAAAATCGTAAACAAATTCTGAACAGTCCTTTTGCGGCTTAACAAAAACTCTATTCTTGTCAATTTTTTGTAAACAGGAACTTTTTCTCTGTTTTCCCTCTTTGAAATATGATATAATGGTTGGCAACGGCAATCATTCAGGCTGTGAGAAACCCTCCGTTTTGCTTTTCTGCAAGCCGGTCTGACAAAGGTTTCCCCTCGTAGGGGATGCGACACAGTTGTATCTGCTGTCAAGGCACAGCCTTGACGGATGAAGGGGCGGCATGGATGAAAAGATTTCATCTCAGGAAAATATAGCGGACAATTTTTGCTGTACGTCATGGTTTGTGCCGGTAAAAAACTCTCCTTTTCCCCTCATCAGCCGCCTACGGCGACAGCTTCCCCCCAGGGGGAAGCCTTTGTCCCGGCATTCCTTTTTCCATTCCTCTCTATTGTCGGGGACGGATTGTAAACAATCCGGCGAGGGGTTTGCACAAGAATCGGCCAAGGAGATTGCAAAATCCTTTTTCGGCAAGCCGTCATGATCGCCCTCTTACCCGGTCCAACGTCCGGCCGGGCATTTGCTTCGCAACAGCCAAGAGAAACCCATCTGGATTTTTATGATATCATCAGCCTGCGCAGGGCTTTGTTTGTTTCGCATGGCGCCGCCTTGTTGCGCATAGATTGTTTGGCGGACCTTTCCCATTTATTTTCACCCAGCAAAGGAGAGACCTTCTATGTCTCAAACAGACGCACCCCTGACGGGGCTTACCAAAGAACAGGTTGAACAGAGAATCCAAAACGGTCAGACCAACCTGACCCAAACCGTCCCCACAAAATCGGTAAAACGGATTATCCGGGACAATATCTGCACCCTGTTCAACTTGATCAATGTTATTTTAGCGGTTCTGGTCATCGCCGTGGGCTCTTATCGGAACGTGTTGTTCATGGGGGTCATCCTCTGCAACACTGCCATTGGCATCTTTCAGGAAATCCGAGCCAAACGGACGGTGGACCGGCTCAGCCTGATCTCCGCCCCCAAAGCCCATGTATTGCGGGACGGCGCTTTGATCCAGCTTCCCATGGAAGAGCTGGTACTGGACGATATCATGGTGCTGGAAGCCGGCCAGCAGGTTGGCGCTGACTGTATCCTGCTGGAAGGAAACTGCGAAATGGATGAAAGCCTTTTGACCGGCGAAAGCGATCCCATCCACAAAGCCCCGGGGGAAGAGCTGCTCAGCGGCAGCATTGTGGTCAGCGGCAAAGGATACGCCAGAATCAACCGGGTGGGAAAAGACAGCTACGCCGCCAAAATTCTGGGGGACGTAAAATACATTAAAAAGCCCCATTCTGAAATTATGGTGGCCATCAATCAGATTCTGAAGGTCATCGGCATCGGCATCATTCCGGTAGGTCTGCTGTTATTTGGAAAGGCGTTATTCTTC
>CASDQY010000043.1 GCA_949282975.1 uncultured Oscillospiraceae bacterium
GGGATGATCCCCAAAATCGAATGCTGTGTGGAATCCATCCGCCGGGGGGTGAAAAAATCCCTGATTCTGGACGGACGGATCCCCCATTCCCTGCTCATCGAAATGTTTACCGACGAGGGCGTGGGCACCATGTTTCTGTAAACTTTCCAGGCCAAAGGAGACGAATAGACAATGAGCGACTGGATGAATCTGGATCAAGAATATATTGTGGGCTGCTACGGACGGTTCCCGGCGGTGCTGGTGAAAGGGGAAGGAGCCAGGGTATGGGATGAAAACGGCAAGGAATATCTGGATTTGGGCAGCGGCATCGGGGTCAATTCCCTGGGCTACTGCGATCCGGAATGGGTGCAGGCCGTCGCCGGTCAGGCGGGTGCCTTGCAGCACACCTCTAACCTGTATTACACCACGCCGGACATCGCTTTGGCCCAAAAGCTCTGCACCGAAACCGGTTATCAGAAAGCCTTTTTCTGCAACTCCGGGGCGGAGGCCAACGAAGCGCTGCTGAAAATTGCCCGGAAATACAGCTTTGACAAATACGGCAAAGGCCGGCACACCATCATTACATTGGTGAATTCTTTCCACGGCCGCACCATGAACACCCTCACCGCCACCGGGCAGGAGGTGTTCCATAACTTCTTCTTCCCCTTTGCGGAGGGGTTCCGGTATGCGCTGCCCACCTGGGAAGGGGTGCAGCAACAGTTGGACGACACCGTCTGCGGCATTTTGATCGAGCCCATTCAGGGCGAGGGGGGCGTCTGCCCCCTGGACACAGAATTTGTCCAGAAGCTGGCCAAACTCTGTGAAGAAAAGGATATCCTGCTGCTCTGCGACGAAGTCCAAACCGGCATTGGCCGCACCGGCAAGCTGCTGGCGGCGGAGTGGTTCGGGGTAACGCCCGACGTGGTGAGCCTGGCCAAGGGCTTGGGCGGCGGCCTGCCCATCGGGGCAGTGCTCTGCAATGAAAAGACCCAGAACGTGCTGGGCCCCTCCCACCACGGCACCACCTTCGGGGGCAACCCGGTGGTCTGCGCCGGGGCGCTGGTGTGCCTGAACCGGATTGCCGACCCCGCCTTTTTGCAGCAGGTGCAGGAAAAGGGGGAGCTGATCCGATCCACCCTGAGTCAGTCCCCGGAAGTGGAGGACATTGCCGGGCTTGGCATGATGCTGGGCATCCGGCTGAAAACCAAAACGGCCAGGGAAGTGGCAAACGCCGCCTTGCAGGCGGGTGTGCTGGTGCTTACCGCCAAGGAAAAGGTGCGCCTGCTGCCGCCCTTGACCATCACCAGGGAAGAACTCACCCAGGCACTGGACAGGCTGCTGGGTGTTCTTAACGGATAAACCCAAACCAAGAAAGGATGAGACCCATGAACAACACCCATCTGCTGAAGATGCTGGATCTGGACAAAGAAGAGATTTTGGAGATCCTGAACCTGGCCGACCAGCTGAAATATGAAAACCTCTACGGCATTGAGCACCACATTTTAAAGGGCAAGACCCTGGGCATGATCTTCCAGAAGTCCTCCACCCGGACCCGTGTGTCCTTTGAAGTGGGGATGTACCAACTGGGGGGCGAAGCCCTGTTTTTGAGCAGCCGGGACCTGCAGCTGGGCCGGGGCGAGCCCATCCAGGATACCGCCCGGGTGCTGAGCCGGTACCTCAACGGCATTATGATCCGCACCTTTGCCCAGAAGGAAGTGGAGGATCTGGCCAAGTTTGGGTCCGTCCCGGTGATCAACGGTTTGACCGACTTCTGCCACCCCTGCCAGGTGTTGGCGGACTTGATGACCATCCGGGAGTACAAAAAGAGCTTTGAGGGCTTGAAGATGTGCTACATCGGAGACGGCAACAACATGGCTAACTCCCTGATTGTGGGCGGTTTAAAGGTGGGCATGAAGGTGGCCGCTGCCTGTCCGGAAGGCTATCTGCCGGATCAGCAGGTGCTGGATTTTGCCAAGGATGATCCCAATTTCCTGCTGACCCAGAACATTCTGGAAGCCGCCGCCGGGGCCGATGTGCTGTTCACCGACGTGTGGGCATCCATGGGTGAAGAGGATCAGGCGGAACAGCGCAGGAAAGATTTTGCCGGCTGGCAGATCAACGATACCGTGCTGGAAGCCGCCAATCCGGAGTGCATGGTACAGCACTGCCTGCCCGCTCACCGGGGAGAGGAGATCACCGAAAAGGTGTTTGAAGCCCACGCCAAGGAAATCTTTGACGAAGCGGAAAACCGGCTCCACGCCCAGAAGGCCGTTATGGCGCTGTTGATGAAGTAAAGAAAGCAAAGCCCCGAGGAAATTCCTCGGGGACTTTTTTGTTTGGATGAAAAAGTGTTATTTTTTCAGTGCCTTTTTGTGGTATCCCTTCTTGCCGCAATGGGGGCATTTCATCTTCCGGCTGCGGCCCCGGTGAGGGGCAAACACCACCGCTTTCAGAGTGGGGACATATCGGGCGTGGCAGTGGGGGCACTCATAATAACCGGCATCGTGCTCCAGCTTGACTGCTACGGCAATCCCGGCAGCCAGCAAAACCAGCGCCGCTCCCAGCAGTCCCAACCGCCAGCCTAGAATCTGGGTGGCAAAGCAGGCAGCAAACACCATAATCAGGCAGGAGACAGTGGTGATGGTGCCGATGAACAGTTCCAGGTTCAGCAGCTTTTTGCTGTTTTGAACTTGCTGCTGCTTTAGCGCCAGTAGGTTTTCTTCCGCTTTTTGACGATAATCTTCCATGACAATTCTCTCCCCGGTCAGGAGTTCGTTGACGGTGATCCCCAGCAGTCCACACAGGGGCAGCATCAGGGAAGGATCCGGCAGGCTTTTGCCGGTTTCCCATTTGGACACCGCCCGGTCGGTAACCCCCAATTTTTCCCCCAGGGCAGCTTGGGTGTAGCCCGCCTCCTTTCGGCAGGCGGCGATGAAGACCCCGATTTTTTCCTGATCCATGAGAAGACCTCCTTTCAGCTGTCAGGATACCACATTGACTCGAAAAAGAACAGGAACCGGAAGTTGAGTTGGGAAAAAAGAGGCTCTACTCCCGGTTGAGATGGTTGGCAGAGAGAAACGGAGGGAAATTATGCCCCGCTTTTTTGCTTTTTACTCCGCCAAAGGTACAGCCATCCGCCCACAATCAGGGTGAGCAGTTCCGCCGCCGGGAAGGACAGCCAGACGCCTGTCACCCCAAACAGCCCGGATAGCAGCAGCGCCGCCGGGACGATCAGGAACAGCCCCCGCAGAAGGGAAACAATCTGTCCGGGAAGGGGTTGCTCGGTAGAGGTAAAAAAGATGGAGAGAAGAATATTGATCCCGGCAAAGAAAATACCGATAAAATAAAACAGCAGGCCCTGCCGGGCAGTTTCCTGGAGCTGTGCATTCTGCTCACTGTTAAACCAGGAAACAATCAGATCCGGCTGCCAGAGAATCAAGAGATAAAAGACCAGGCTCAGCGCCAGCACGGTGATCACCGCATAGCGCATGAGGATCTTGAGCTGAGTATAGTGCCCCAGGCCGAAGGCGCTGCTGAGCAGGGGCTGAGCGCCCTGAGCCACCCCGGTGAATACCGCTAAAATCACCAGGGACAGGTTGGCCACCACCCCATAGGCGGCCACCGCTGTGTTTCCCGCCAGGTTCAACAGCAGAGCGTTGAACAGGATGATCACAATGCCGCTGGAAAATTCGGTGACCAGGGAGGGGAAGCCCAGGGAGAATACCTTTCCGGCAAGGGCGGCGGAAAGCCGGGGCCGAGTGGGATGGAAGCCGTTTTTGTGCCGGAAAAAATGGAGGGAAAGGACGCACAGGCTGATGATGGGGGCCAGACCGGTGGCAAATACGGCGCCGAACATCCCCATGCCCAGAGGGAAGATAAACAGGTAATCCAGCACTACGTTGGACAGGCTGCCGGTGATCATGGCGGCCATGGAGAGCTGGGGATTGCCGTCGTTTCGCACAAAGCAGATCACAATGTCGTTGAGCAAAAAGGCGGGCGCAAACAGCAACAGGGTGCGCAGATAGGTTTCGGTCATGGTAAGGACAGTGCTGTCCGCCCCCAAAAGTTGGGCAATGGGCTGGGAAAACAGAAGCCCCGCCAGCATAAAGACCACCGCCAGCACCGCCCCCAGCAGCAGGGTAGGGGTGAAAATCTGGTGGATGCGGCCGGTCTCCTTCCGCCCCAAGGCGATGGAAGACTGGGTGGCGCCTCCCATTCCCAGCATCAGTCCGGTGCCGTGGATGA
>CASDQY010000044.1 GCA_949282975.1 uncultured Oscillospiraceae bacterium
AAAGAGAGCGCCGCGAGCCGGTTGTTCTTCCGAATTTTTCCTGTCATCATCTAAGACACACTTTTTGTACCAGACTCTGTGAGCACGAGACCAATTTGAAAGTAATTCAAGATATCATGGGACATCGTAATATTGAAACGACGATGGATATCTACGCTGAAGCAACGGATCAAAAGAAGCAAGAGTCATTTAACAACTTATCAAAGTTGGATATCTTTTGAGAAGGGTTCTCGGTGTGAAGCCTGACAACAAAAAAGCTGCAAAGACAACAGATTGACAACAAATTTGTTTTTTCCCTGATGCAATATGAATGAGTATGAAGTTCGGGAAAGTCAGCAGAATAAAGGATTTGAATGAATATGAATAGATGTGAATTGTTGGAGAAACTTTTCCCCACCATGAAAACCTTAAAGGACGGCAACGAAACCAACGACTCCGGCGAAGAAGCCCAAACAACAGAAGAATAATAAGATTACCCCAGCGGATGATGTTCCGTTGGGGTATCTTCATATCAATGAAAATCGGAGGAATTATCATGACCATTGAATACAATCCCAAAGAATTGGCTGCTATGGAAGAATTCCGCAAGGGCAACCGGCAAAAGGGCCTGGAATTGCAGGAAGAATTTGCCGCAGCTTTTCGGGAGGAATACAAGGAAAAAGATCACTGTCCCTGCAAAAAAGCCTGCCGCTACCACGGCAACTGCAAGGAATGCGTGGCCATTCATCGGGCCCACCAGGAACACGTCCCCAACTGTATGCGCCCGATCCTCAATCAAAAGATCAAATTGTTGTCCCAACTTACGGAACACACCATCGCAGAGGAAATCCAGCCACCCCGGGAAGTGCTGCGGAATGAATTTTTATGACCTCCCGGCAAAATCAACCCCTGGTCCGGCAGGTTTCCGCCACGGTCCGGTAAACAGGGTCGGTGAAAAGCAGATGATAGGTCACCTGGGCTTCCGGGCTGGTGATGGGCACCACCGTTCGGTGTTCCAACAATTCGCCCGGATCCCCCGCCAGATTGGAGGTAAAGCAGAGCAGGGTAGACTGACGAATCAGCTCCCGAAATTCAAATTCATCGGTTTGGACCAAAAACCGGGAAGCAGGCATTTTCCGGCGGCAAAGCTTATCCCAAAAACCAATTTGGGAGCGCAGCAGGCAGTTGTACCCGTTCAGGGTTTCCCAGTCCACCTGGGTACACCCCGCCAGGCCGTGATTGTCCGGGATACAGACAAATAGCTGCTCCGACAAAAAAGGAACGCAGTTCAATCCTTCCGCCTCCGCCCTATGGGAGAGCACCCCGATTTGGCAGGAGCCGGAAGCCACCCCCTGGACAATTTGGGATTCTTCGCTGAGGGCAGAAGAAATGGTGCGCTCCGGAAATTCCCGGGATAAAACGGGAAGCAGCGTCCACAAAGGCGCCGGAGCACAGGACTGCACCGCAATGGTATGCAGCCGCTGGTCAAATGTCCGAACCTGCTCCACCGCTTCCCGGGCGTCCCGCAGCAGCTTTCGTGCCTGCTCCACCGCCTTTTGCCCGGTTTCATTGAATGTGATCCGGTTTTTGCCTCTCAGGAACAGGGACACCCCGAATTCCTCCTCCAAATGCTGCATGGTGCGGGTAATGGTGGGCTGGGAAAGATGCAGGGTTTCCGCCGCTTTGGACAAGGTGCCGCAGTCCGCAAAAGCCACCAGCTGTTCTAATTCCAATAAATTCAGCATTCTCTTTCCTCCGCTGTGGTTTTACTATTCATGAGATGAAATCTGTAATTCGATATTTCTATTGTACATTCTTTTAATTCTGTTTTAAACTATAGATATCAACAAAACCGTTGTCAAAACGGGATTCCAACGAATGAATACAGGAGGATTGCAATATGGATTACGTTACTTTAAACAACGGCGTGAAAATGCCCAAATTGGGTTACGGCGTTTACCAAACACCCCCCGAAGAAACCGAACGCTGTGTGCTGGATGCCATCCGCATCGGCTACCGCAGCATCGACACCGCCCAGGCTTACGGCAACGAAGAAGGAGTGGGCAACGCCATGGCCAAGTGCGGCCTGCCCCGGGAGGACCTGTTCATCACCACCAAGGTTTGGATTTCCAACAATGGCTACGAAAAGGCCAAAGCTTCCATTGAAGAATCCCTGAAAAAACTGCAAACCAGCTACATTGACCTGCTTCTGATCCACCAGCCCTTCGGCGATTACTACGGCACCTATCGTGCCATGGAGGAAGCCTACAAAGAAGGCAAAGTTCGTGCCATCGGCGTCTCCAACTTCTACCCGGACCGGTACCTGGATCTCTTCCATTTCTCCGAAATCAAGCCCGCTGTGAACCAGGTGGAAACCCATGTGTTCCAGCAGCAAAAGATTGCCAAGAAATACATGGAAAAGCACGGCACCCAGATCATGTCCTGGGGACCCTTTGCAGAAGGCAAGAACAATTACTTCCAAAATCCGGTGCTGAAAGAAATCGGCGCCAAATACGGCAAGTCGGTGGCCCAGGTTGCCCTGCGGTTCTTGCTGCAAAGCGATGTGGTGGTAATTCCCAAATCCACCCACGAAAACCGGATGAAGGAAAATTTCGACGTCTTTGACTTTGCCCTTACCGGCGAAGATATGGCCAAAATCGAAGCTTTGGACGGTGGGGAAAGCTTATTCTTCTCCCACTACGATCCGGAAACCGTAGAATGGTTCATGACCATGGTGTAAGCCGTTCCATCTGAAAAACACACCGACCACAGCCCGCCGGCGGAGAAATTCTCTGCCGGCGAGTTTTGCAACCTTAAGAAAATCTTATTGTTTCCCCATTTTGCTTGCAGTATAATAAGATAACAAATGGGAGGTGGTTTTTGTGTCCCAAAAGAAGGTTGTCTTTCTTTCGATTTTCTCAGCGGTTCTGCTGCTTCTGGGGGGAACCCTGTTTTATTTCCGGCATTATTTTCTGGGCACCAGCTATGCCCCCATCTCCGCTAAAACCAACCGGGATTTCGGCATTGCGGATGTGATCAGCTCCGTGGATCGGGACGCAGACGGGATCGACGACCAGACCGACATCCTCCAGGGGGTGCGGGAATACATCGCCACCCAGCCCAAATACCAGAGCAAATACTACGCCTCCGGTTACCCGGACGATGGTTATGGGGTTTGCGCCGATGTGGTGGCCTATGGGCTGTTAAACGCCGGATACGATCTGCGCCAACTGGTGGACGCAGACATACGGGCCCATCCCCAGGACTATAACGTAGATACGCCCGATGAAAATATCGACTTCCGCCGGGTGCGCAACTTAACGGTTTACTTTGCCCACACCGCCATCCCCCTGACCACTGATATCTACGACATGGACCAGTGGCAGGGCGGGGATATCGTAATCTTCGAAAGCCACATCGGGGTGGTGTCCGACCATCGGAACGACCGTGGCGTGGCCTATGTCATCCACCATGCCAATCCATGGCAGGAATCCTACGAACAGGATATTTTAGAGGGACGGGATGACATTGTGGGGCATTACCGGATCAGTGAATAAAAATCGGAAGAGGTTACTTCGTGAAAATTAGAAAATATCAGTCGAAAGACTTCGTAAAAGTTCATGCCTTCATACAAACCGAATTAGGATATTTGGTATCAAAAATCAAATTACGGACAAGAATCAAGCAGATGTGCAAACAAAAAGAATATTGTATCTTTGTCGCTTTAGAACATCATCAAATAGTTGGATTTATTGGAGTACATATTCATTTGGTATTTGAAAATCCAGGAAAAGTTATGCGAATTATTGCGTTAGCAGTCAGTCAAAAACATCAAAAAAGCGGCATTGGTGCAAATTTGGTTGCAAAGGTAGAACAGTATGCAAAGAAAAAGAAAATTTCCATTCTTATGGTAAACAGCGGAATCAAAAGAACGGGAGCGCATCAATTTTATCAAAAACAGGGCTTTTTCCAAAAAGGTTATAGTTTTTGCAAAAAGATAGATGCGTAAAAGCACAGAAATAGCAAAAATCCGACGGCAGAGTCTTTTTCTGCCGTCGGTTGCTTTTTGCAGGGGCGCCACTGTGTGGGCTTCGATCTCCACCATCCTTTTTCAAAGGATGGCCCTAAATTTTAATTTAATATCTTCTCTCCCAGTTTCCCCAAGGGCTTATTGAGCTGTCGTGAAAGGATCCCCACAAAGAGGGCGGCGGCGATTGTCCCTTCCCGCACTCCTTCCAGCCGTCCTAAAAACAGGAAGGAGAGCGCACAGGCCAGCGCTACCAAACTGACGTCGAAGATCACCTTCATGGTGCCGAACTGGATGGGGCAGACCCGGCAAACAGCCAGCACTACACCCTCGCCGGCCAGCACCACCACATTGGCGGTGACCTCACAGCTTACCCCTACCGCCACCAGCACAATGCCGATGACGCAGAAAATCCACTGCATCCAGTATCCTTGGCAGGGAAGGCCCTCAATCGCCCAGATACCGAAATCGGTCAGGTAGCCAAACACCAGCGCCACCGGAAGCTGCATCAGCTGTACCGGCTGGAACTTTTTCCGCAAAATGCAGATTTGCAGGAGGATAAACACACAGTGCATCAAAATCGTGGCAGTCCCCACGCTCAGGGGAGTAAACAGGCTGACCACATAAGGCAGGCTGGAAATCGGAGAGGTACCCAGAGCCGCCTTGATGGAAAAAGCCACGCCAAAGGCCATGACAGCCAGCCCCAAAGCCAAAAATAAGTATCGCTTTAAATAATACCCGGCGGAACGCTTCATTCCGTTTCGCCGGCTTTCCGCTTTTTCTGTTCTGCACGGTATTTCAGGTAGCTGTCCAGGATGATGGTGGCGGCCACTTCGTCGATAACTTCCTTGCGCTTTTTGCCGTACACCCCGGTCTCGTCCAGATACCGCTGGGCCTGCATGGTGGTCTGGCGTTCGTCCCAGGTCTCCACCGGAATGGGGATCAGGGCATTCAACGCTTTGGCAAACCGGCGGCACTTTTCCGCCCGTTCGCCGTAGCTGCCGTCCATATTCCGGGGCAGGCCCACCACGACCATGCCCACCCCCAGTTCCTGGGTGGCGGCATAGGCCACCTTTTTCACCAGGGTTTCGAAATCCCGCTCCACAATGGTTCCCACCGGGGAAGCCAAAAACTCGGTGCGGTCGCACACCGCCAACCCGGTGCGCGCGTCCCCGTAATCCACGCTCATAATCTTCATTCCATTACCTTCCTTGTTCCGGCTTTTTTCTGGAAAAACCGGTCTGCATTTCCTTGGGCAGATGACTGAGATCATCAAATCGCACCAGGGTAAACACCCCGTTTTCCTCCGTGACAGTGGTGATGCCGGTATTGTGAGAGAGATCCTCACACCGCATCTGCTCCACCGGGCGGTGATCCAGCCAGGTCACCAGCGTGCCCAGGGCACAGCCGTGAGACACAATACAAATCGTCTTATCTTTATTTGATTTTACTATTTGTTGAAAGCATTGCACCACCCGCTGGTACACATGGCTCATAGCTTCTCCGCCGGGGGCCTGAAAGTATCCGGGGCTTTCAAAAAAATGCCGGGCCATCACAGGATCCTCCCGGATAAATACATCCCATCCTTTGCCTTCCCAGCGGCCGCCGTCGATTTCCAGCAAGCCCGGTTCTGCAACCAGGGGAGCGCCCACAAACCGGTTTACCGCCTTAGCAGTCTCCATGGCCCGCTTGAGGGGAGAGGAATAAACAAGATCCGGATGGAGCTCCTGTCCCCGCCGGGCCAGATATTCCAGTTGGGCGTACCCCAAAGGGGACAGGTTGCTGTTCACATGGCCCTGAAACACATGGCCCACATTACCCGCAGCCTGGGCATGGCGGATCAGATATACGGTGGTCATCTTCTTCACCTCACCAAGGCTGAACCGTACCGGTCAGATCCGCCACCCGCCGGACGCCGTGTTGGTCGCACCAGTCGTTCAGACCACGGATCACCTTCACCGGGGTCCAGGGATCGGCAAAGATAGCGGCCCCGATCTGCACGGCGCAGGCGCCGGCCATCATCATCTCCACCGCATCTTCCGCCGTGGCAATGCCCCCCATCCCCACCACCGGGATGTTCACGGCGTTGGCCACCTGCCACACCATTCGCAGGGCCACGGGAAACACCGCCGGGCCGGAAAGGCCGCCCACATTGTTCTTTAAAATAGGTCGGCGGGTGTTGATATCAATCCGCATTCCCAGCAGAGTATTGATCAAGCTCACGGCATCCGCCCCGGCGGCTTCCACCGCTTTGGCGATATCAGTAATGCTGGTGACATTGGGGGACAGCTTTACCATCAGGGGCTTGGTGGTGTGCCGGCGCACCGCATGGGTAATCTCTTCGGCGGCGGAACAACTGGTGCCGAAGGCAGCACCCCCCTGCTTTACATTGGGGCAGGAGATGTTCAGCTCGATGATATCCACCTTGGTGGGCTCCAGCTTCTGGGCGATCTCCACACAGTCCTCAATGGTATGTCCCGCCACATTGGCGATGATCACCGTGTCCTGCTGCTCCAAATAAGGGAGTTCCTCTTGGATAAAATGGTCAATGCCGCCGTTTTGCAGCCCCACGGAGTTGAGCATTCCGGAAGGCGTTTCCGCCACCCGTGGGGGCAGGTTGCCGTTTTGACCCCGCAGGGTCATGCCCTTGCAGGAAATCCCCCCCAGCTCCGAAAGGGGATACAGGCACTCATATTCCCGGCCGAAGCCGTAAGCGCCGGAAGCGGGGATCACCGGGTTTTTCAGCTCCACACCGGCAATGTTCACTCTTAAATCTGCCATATTCTTCCCCTCCTTAAAAGATCACGTCTTTGGCGTCAAACACCGGCCCGTCCTTGCAGACATGGCTGAGGTATTCCTGCCCGTCTTTCACCGTCTTGCAGGCGCAGACCAAACAAGCTCCCACACCGCAGCCCATCCGCTCTTCCAGGGAAACCTGACAGTCCACCCCGTACTGCCCGGCCAGCTCAGCCACCCCTTTTAACATGGGGTGGGGCCCGCAGGCGCAGATCAGGGCGGGTTTTTTCTGCTGGAGCTGCTGCTCCAGCGCCTGGGTCACAAAACCGTGAAAGCCCAGGGTGCCGTCGTCGGTGCAGAGCACCACCTCATTGCCCTGGCGCTGAAAATCTTCGGTGAGGATCACGGCACTGGCGCTGCGAAAGCCCAGAATGGCAGTGGCTTTTGCCCCATATGCCTTGGCGGTTTCCAGCATGGGGGGCACCCCGATGCCGCCGCCTACCACAAAAATTTCTCCTTCCGGCTGGGAAAAGCCATGGCCCAAAGGCCCCATGATATCCAAATTGTCCCCCACCCGTTTTTCGGCGAGGATTCGGGTTCCTTCCCCTTTTATTTCGAAAACAAAACGCAGCGTCCCTTTTTGCCGGTCAATCTCACAGATGGAAATGGGGCGGCGCAGAAACAATCCCTCTGCTTTCAAATGGGCAAACTGCCCCGGCTGCGCCAACGCCGCCATATCCGGAGCGGATACGGTGAGATCGATGATGTGCCGGGCCGAAAGTTCTTTTTTGACAATGGGATACCATCCCTGAAGATACGCCATACAAACTCCTCCCTGGGTGTTTTGGTTTGCACTCATTGTAGCATACTTGCCGGGAAATAACAAGAAAGCCCTTGTGGTCCTCGCCCGGTTTTGCTACAATAAAAGCAAATCAGCACCATGGAGGGTTTTTTATGAATTCGTCCTATACTGTCATCGACCAAGCCCATTGGAAACGGGCCATGCACTGCGCTGTGTTCCGAAACTGCATCGAACCCGCTTTCTGCATCACCGTCAAGCTGGATGTTAACCATTTCTGCCGCCGGGTAAAGGAACTGGGATTTCCCTTTACCTATCCTTTGATTTACCTAATCAGCCGGGCGGCCAACGAAATCGAAGAATTTCGTTACCGCTTTTTGGACGGCCAGGTGGTGCTTTTTGACCGCATTCACACCGCTTTTACCTACCTGAACCCGGAAACGGAACTGTTCAAGGTGGTCAATGTCCCGCTTACCGATACTCTGGAAGAATATGTGGCCCTGGCGGACCGCACCCAAAAAGAACAGAAGGAATATTTCACCGGGCCGTTGGGGCGGGATGTGTTCCAATTTTCCCCCCTGCCCTGGCTGAATTATACCCACATCTCCCACACCAATGCCGGGAACAAGGACAACGCCACCCCGTTGTTCGATTGGGGAAGGTGGGAGGAGCTGGACGGGAAGCGGCTGCTGCCCTTTTCCATTCAGGCACACCATTCCTTTGTAGACGGGCTGCACGTGGCACGTTTGGTGGAAAAAATCCAGCGTTCCTTGGACAATTTGTAGAATAAATTTGCCGGGAACCGACAAAACTTTTCTGGAAAAAAACAGCCTATCCCTTGCAGAATTTCCAAACTTCCAGTATAATAGCAGTTAGTCACGGAAGAAGGAGGAAGAAGGATGAAGGTGCTTCTTTATACGGAGGCCATGAATCTTCTGGGAAAATCCGGTGTGGGCAAAGCCCGCAGCCATCAGATCCGAGCCTTGGAACAGGTAGGGGTGGAATGGACCATAAATCCCAAAGACAAAGTGGATCTGGTTCACATCAATACCATCTTTCCCAATTCCCACCGTCTGGCCAAAAAAGCAAAGAAGCAGGGGATTCCGGTGGTGTACCATGCGCACAGCACCATGGAGGATTTCAAAAATTCTTATCTGGGCGCCAACGCTGTGGCCCCTTTGTTTAAGAAATGGCTCTGCTCCTGTTACCGTTTGGGGGACAGTTTGATCACCCCCACCCCCTATGCCAAGCATTTGGTGGAAAGCTATGGCTTAACCCAGCCTATCTATCCCTGCTCCAACGGCATTGATTTGGAATATTACGAAAAGAACGAGGAAGCGGGAAACGTTTTCCGCCGGCAGTTTGGTTTTTCCCCCACCGATAAAATCGTTATGAGCGTGGGGCTTCAGATCGAACGAAAGGGAATCCTGGACTTTGTGGAGCTGGCCCGCCGGATGCCGGAATACCAGTTTATCTGGTTCGGATATTCTTCGCCCTGGACCATTCCCGCCAAGATCCGAAAAGCAGTGCGCACCAAACTGCCCAATCTGCATTTTCCGGGCTACATTGACGAAAAAATCCTTCGCACAGCCTATTGGGGGGCGGATTGCTTCCTGTTCCTCACCCACGAAGAAACCGAGGGAATTGTACTGCTGGAGGCCCTGGCCGCCCGGCAAAAGGTGCTGATTCGGGATATCCCCATTTACAAAGAATGGCTGGAGGACGGAGAGAACATCTACAAAGCCGATTCGTTGGAAAGCTTTGAAGCCAAGCTCCGGGGCATTCTGGAAAATGAGCTGCCGGACCTTACCGAGGCCGGATATCAGGTTGCCTACAACCGCCGCATTGAAGCGGTGGGAGAAACCTTAAACACCATCTACCGGGAAACCATCCACCGGGTGCAGAGCCAAAAACCGGAACCGGTTTCGGAACAGATCCAGACCAATCCTTCTTAATCGTAAACAAATAAAAAGACGTTTCTTGTTCCAAAAGGAATGGGAAACGTCTTTCAGCTTGTGGAAAAAGGATTCGGTTGTTTCCAGATTGACCCGCCCTCGGCTCTACGCCTTTGGGCGGGCGGATTCCAATACATTGTTTTCACAACTTTTTGAAAGAATAAGACGAAAGAAAGAATTTTTAAAACAAAATGTTTTCTATGCAGGGGCGTTGCCCCTTGCAACCCCACAAGCCTTTAAAAAGGCTTGACCTAAACTTTACTTTTTTTACAGTCTGAGACGTTTCTTGTTCCAAAAGGAATGAGAAACGTCTTTATTCGTCTTCCGGCATCAAAATCCCCAGCCGGAGCAGGTATTCTTTGGCTTCGGTTTTCTTCAAACCCGCCAGCACCACTCGATCCCGGCCCTCGCCGTAAATGTAGCAGATCAAATCGCACTGGCCCGACCTTTTCTGTAAAAAGCTTTGGCGCAGATGGGCCAGGACGATTTTGTCCCGGTGCACCAGGGTAGTGGTAAGGCGGTACCCCTTCATGGTCCGGATGGTAACCCATCCTTCCTTCACACCAATTCCGGCATGGCGGTAGCCCCGCCACCGCAGCCAGAACAACCAGCCCAAAGGCAGTAAAAAGGTTCCCCACACCCACCAAAGGGTGGCGCCGATGCCTTCCACCAAAAAACCGGGAATCAGGATCAAAAGGGTAACGATCCCCATAACAATGGCGGGAAACCCCAGATACCGCCAGATACAGCGCCGGGGCGTAAGCTGGTTTTCCACCTCCTTCCATTCCGGAAGAAGGCTAAAGGTCTGCTGCCGCAGCTCTTTCATGGGACAGGAGGGAACCAGCAGATTGTTCGTTCCATCCCGTTTTCCGTAACCGCTGCACCGCAGAGTGGCGTATCCCATCCCCATGATGCGGGAAAGATTGCTTTCCACCAATGTAACGGAATGGATCCGCCTGACCGCCATATGGGTATGATACTGGCTGATCAGCCCGCAGGACAGCCGCAGCACATTCTGGCTTCTTCGGCAGCGAAACCGCAGCAGGTAAAACAGATGGGCCAGGAAAATCCCCGACCAAAACAGCAATACCACCGCCGCCAAAACGGCCAACGCCGGGGAAAGGCTGTTGGAGAAAAATTCTGCGATCCACCGAACGCCTTCCCGAAGAATGTCCTGGAGCTGCTGGCCGAAGATCCGCATGGCGGTGGTCAAACCGGCAGCAAAATAAAGCAAGCCGGACAGATTATTGGTGTTGAGCAGCGCATAAAGGAAAACTCGTCCGGTTTTCGCCTGATACCGCTCCTCCACCGGTTCCAGCCGGGCGGAGAAAAGGGTATCCACCAAAAGGACGCTTTCCTTCCGGGTGATGGTCAGGGAAACATCGTAATTGCGCTTGCCCCCGCCGTCGGTGTCGGCCTGGAGCTTTACCGCCCCAATAGGCCGTAGGTACCAGGGCTCCCGGCGGCTGAGGTAGGAAATCTGTTCTTTGGGCAGAAAAACCACCCCGGTGCAAAGGATGCCCTTATATACCCACAGCCCTTTTTCGCTGTATCGGTACCGCAAAAAGGCCCAGCGGTAGATGCCGCTGCCGATGATCACCAGCACCACCAAAAGATCCAACCAGGCCCCTTGAATCCAACCGGCAAGCTCCCCGTTGATGATCACGTAAATCAAGGTGCGCAGGATGGGAATGATCAGCAGGAACAGTTTTCCCGATATGTTTTCCAAGATATTGATGGGGTGTTGAAAACGCTTGTTCATGACGGTTCCTCAAAGGAGGGGGAAAGGGCATAGAGAATCCGCCGAGCCTCCGAATCGCTTAAAAAGAACAGCCAGACGCTGCCCCCGGCAGCGGAAATGCGAATGGAACGGAGCTTAAAAAACCGGCTGACCGGGTCGCTGAAGGTGTTGATAAAGCTGACCCGATTGCGGGGAATGCATACGGTTTTCTGCCAACAGACCCCTTTGCTGACCCAAAACGAATGGGATTCCAGCCGGTATTCCGTGTTGAGATAACGCAGAGGCAGATACCAAAACACCGTGATCACTGCCGCCAGCCCCAACAGCCAGAGGGTCCAAAGCCGGAGAAAAAACCAACGCTCCAGCAAAAAGTACAGCAGGACTTCCAAAATTCCGGTCAGCAGCAGCGCAAAAGCCTCCCACAGCAAAAAAGCTTTTCGGGGCAGGGATTGGCCGTCTTTCATGGTGTTTTCCTCCCTTTTCTCCGAAGCCGCCAAAGCAGGGCGACGCTTTCCCGAAACCAATATCCAAAGGCTACCGCCGGATTGATGGGGCAGGGCTGGCAGGCGCAGGACAGTCCTAACTTCTGCAAAATTCGGCTGCACCGATAAAGGTGATACCGATCGCTGACCACCAACACCTTTTGCGGCAGCCGATTTTCTTCCAAGATCTTTTTGGCAAAAGAAAGGTTTTCCCAGGTGTTGGTGGAGCGATCCTCCAAAAAGATCCGGTTGGAATCCACCCCCTGAGCCACCAGCCAATCCTTCATGGCCTGGGCTTCGGTACAATCTTCTCCCGGGCCTTGTCCACCGGTTACGATGCAGGGATCCTCCGGATGGGCTTTCAAAATCTCACAGGCAGTTTCCAGCCGCCGGAGCAGCATTTTGGAAGGGCGCAGCCCCAGCACAGAACACCCCGGCACAACCACGGTATAAGCTGCCTCTTGTTCCGCAAACCGTGGGTACCCCAGCGCCAATACCAAAAAACTGATGATCAGCCACAACACAAAAGCGCAAAGCAGCCCAAATCCAATCCATCCTGCCAAGTCAGAAACTTGTTGGAAAATCACCCGGTAAAAACGGCCGAATAGCACCATGAGAATCCCCAAAACCAACGGCAGCCAGATCCCCAGATGAACACGAATATTGCTTACCAGCATGGGCAGCAGGCTCAGCAGGCAGAGAACCAGACCCGCCAACAGAAAACTTACCGACACCAGACCCATCCGGCTTCCTCCTTGCTTATTTTTGGGTTCTGCTTTTGGAATGCACCAATGAATTTCCCCCCGAGGTGGAATAACCGGCCGGTCAGAAACATCTC
>CASDQY010000045.1 GCA_949282975.1 uncultured Oscillospiraceae bacterium
CCGCCCGTCCCGCTGGGTAATCAGGTTTTCCTGAAGGGCCTTCTGGTATTTGGAGGAGCGGATGATCTTATCCATCTCCTGCTTGGCTTTGGCCTGGGCGGAGGCGATCTTCCGGCGCAGGTCCGCCAGGGCGGGGCTGGCGAAATCGCTGACCATTTCTTCGCTGACCACCACCTGATCAATGGCTTTTTCCAAAGCCGGATTGGGGGACAATTCCCCAAACAGCTCCTGAAGGGAGTTTTCCACGCCGGCGCACTGGGCGTACCACTGGGTCAGGCCCCGAACCTGGCGCAGGAGCTGCCGGATCCGCAAAAACTCCACCAGGCTCAGACTGCCGCCCTTCTGGGCGATGGTCAGCGCCGGGGCCGGATCGGAAAGATTGGAAAAGTGGGGGGTGCCGAACTGGGCGGAGAGGGTGAAGGCGTCGTTGGTTTTGTCCAGGGACTGTTCCACCAAGGCAGGATTGGTATAGGGCTTTATGGACAGGGCCTTTTCCCGTGCGGCGTCACAGCAGGTGCAGTCCGCCAAACGAGCCAAAATCTTATCCAGTTCCAGAGTTTTGCAATAACGTTGTTGTATGGGCATAATGAGTTCCTTTCAAAATGGTTTTTGCAGTAAAATACCCCCGATGGACGGAGGCAGAATGAGATTCACATTTAAAATTGGAACTCTACGTCCCGAACGTAGAGTCCGCAAGTTCCGGTTTTCAAAAGCAGCATTACGGCGCTTGCAAGGCACGGTACACCGAAAGAGCCCGGCTTTGCAGGCCGGTGTGGATCCAAAGATACCGTTCGGTGATCCGGTCCAGCTGCTTTAAGCTGTCCCCTTTTAAAGAGAAGGAAAACAGTTTTTCTTCATCGGCATAAAGAATTTGGCGCATGGCTTTCAGCACAGCCGGGCGCAGCAATACCCCACCCTGTCCCTCCCGGGCATGGGCGGCCTTGCAGTTGCCGCAAAGCAGGCAGGAATCCTGCGGGAAAAAGTACATCTGCTTTTCTTCAAAGGCGCCGCATCCGCTGCACGCCACCAGATCCGGCATAAAGCCCGCAATGGCGGCGCTGCGCAACTCAAAGATTGCTTTCAGCAGCAGCGGCTGGCGGCGGTCATCCTCCAGCAAAGCCAGGGTATTGAGCAGCAGCCGCAGCATGGGCCAGGCGCTTTCCGATTCGGGGGTAAGCACCGAAGCCAGATCGCAGAAATATTCCCCCAGGGCCAGCTTTTCCGGATCCAGGCGAAGGTGGTAAAAATTGCGGATGGGGGTGGCAGCATCCACCGTAATGTATTTTCTGCCTTCAAACAGGCAGAACTCACTGTAGCACAGGGGCATACAGCCGGCAGCCAGGGGGGAGCGCATCCGCTTTACCCCTCGGGCGCAGACCTCCACCACCCCTTTTTCTTTGGTGAGCAGCACCAGAATCCGGTCGTGCTCCCCGATGTTTCGCTGCTTGAGCACCAAACCATTCAGCTTAAAAAGCATGGTTATTCTCCAAAAGACAAGCCGAAATTGCGGATCAGGCCGTCTTTATTCCGCCAGTCTTCCTTTACCTTCACCCAGCAGGTGAGATTCACTTTGGCCTGCAAAAACTGTTCCATCTGGGCACGGGCCTGGCTGGCGATTGTTTTCAGCATGCTGCCCCCCTTGCCGATGATCATCCCTTTGTGGGTGGGGCGTTCGCAATAGATGGTGGCGTCGATATCCAGCAGGCCGGGCTGATTTTCCCGCTCCCGCATCTTTTCGATGACCACCGCTGTGCCGTGGGGAATTTCCTGCCGGAGGTTGAGCAGCAGCTGTTCCCGCAGAAACTCCGCCATAATCACCCGTTCCGGCTGGTCGGTAAGGGCGTCGTCCGGGAAAAAGTGGGGTCCGGGGGCAAGGTAGGTGGAAAGCTGGGCCATCAGCGGCTCCAGCCCCTTTTGCTCCAACACGCTTACCGGAAAAATGGCGTCGAAAAGATCCAGCTTGCCGAAGGTGTTCATCCGGGCCAGTAGATCGGTTTTTTCCTTCAGGATATCTATTTTATTGATCACCAGTACCGCCGGGAGCTGAATATCCCGGATGGTATCCAGAAGCTTCTCTTCGCTTTCGGAAAGTTCCCCATAGGGCTCTACGACCATGACCACGGCATCTACATCCCGGACCGAAGTCTGCACCGCCTTGACCATCTGATCCCCCAAACGGTTTTTCGGGCGGTGAAGGCCGGGCGTGTCCAGAAAGACATATTGATCCGCCCCTTTGGTGAGCACACCGGTGATCCGGGTGCGGGTGGTCTGAGGCTTTGAGGTAACAATGGCAACCTTTTCCCCCAAAAGGGCGTTGAGCAGGCTGGATTTTCCCACATTGGGCTTGCCCACAATGGCGAGAAAAGCGTTTTGAGATTCTGTGTGCTGAGTTGCAGTCATAAATCAAAGTTCCTTTTTTTCTGTTTTCTTGGTTCGGGAAAGAAGGGTGGCGTGCTCCGACTGTTTGCCGGGCAGCAGAAGGATCACCACTGCCCCGATCAGTTCCAGAGCCAGGACAGCCCACATCCAGGGGGTGGTGACAAAAATGCCCAGGGCAATGCTGAGTTTGGTGACATCCCCAAAGAGAAACACCGCTGCCCCCACCGCACCCAGGGCCGCCACCAGCACTGCACCGGCAGCGCAGTCCTTGGCAACCTTGGCCAGAGGGTGGTAATCGGGGCTGACCAGATCCACCACCGCTTCCAGAGCGGTGTTCACCAGTTCCAAAGCGGGGACCAGGCAGAAAAACACCAGAAGCAGCCCCCAGCGCTCCTTTTCCAAATCGTAAAGCAGCCCAAATTCTGTGACCAGCAGGATCGCCAGCAGGTGAAAGCAGAAATTGGGCTGAGTCTTTGCGGCAAAGCCGATTCCCTTTGCCGCAAACAAAAAACTCTTGCCCCGCCGCTGCAGGGCCTTTTTGGGTTTAGTCGATCTCATCATCCATTAAATAGGTGGCGTTTCTGGAAATGCCCAGCTCGCCCAGTACCGTTTCTTCTTTTTCCCGCATCTGCACCGCCTTCAGGCCGCCTTCTTCGTGATCGTAGCCCAGCAGATGGAACATGGAGTGCACGGTAAGAAAGCCCACCTCCCGCTGGATGGAGTGGCCGAAGGACTGGGCCTGTTCAAAGGCCTTTTCCATGCTGATCACAATATCGCCGATGGCAATGGGTTCCTCGGTTTGAGGAAGGTTGTGAACCTGTTCGGGATCAAACTGGGGAAAGCTGAGCACATCGGTAGGCCGGTCGATGCCACGGTGTTCCAAATTAAGCTGGTGAATCTTTTCGTTGTCCACAAAGGTAACGCTGACTTCAAAGTTGCCGTCAAGCCCTTCCAGCTGGAAGGCTGCCATGCAGCAGCGACGGATCAACAGGCGGATTCCGGTAGGCACCTTTACTTTTTTCTGATCATTGGTGATCAATACTTTGACCTTGCTCATGACTTCTTGCCCTCCTGATAGTATTTTTCATACGCCCGGATAATATCCTGGACAATTTTGCTGCGGAGCACGTCCTTTTCACTGAACCGCTGGATTTGAATGTCTTCCACATTTTTCAGAATCCGGATCACCTCCACCAGTCCGCTCCGCTTGCTGGAAGGCAGGTCGATCTGGGTGATGTCGCCGGTGACCACCGCCTGGCTTTCGGCGCCAAGGCGGGTTAAAAACATTTTCATCTGCTCCGGGGTGGTATTCTGGGCCTCATCCAGGATAATAAAGGACTCGTTGAGGGTCCGCCCCCGCATATAGGCCAAAGGCGCCACTTCAATGACACCTCGTTCCGCCAGGCGGGCGTAGGTCTCTTCCCCGAACATTTCAAAGAGCGCATCATATAATGGGCGCAGGTAGGGGTCCACCTTGGTTTGCAGGTCCCCCGGCAGAAAGCCCAGGCTTTCCCCGGCTTCCACCGCCGGACGGGTCAGGATAATCCGTTGCACCCTGCCTTCCTTAAACGCCCGCACCGCCATGGCCACCGCCAAATAAGTCTTGCCGGTGCCGGCAGGGCCCACGCCGAACACCACCGTGTTGTCCCGGATGGCTTCCACATATTTTTTCTGCCCCATGGTTTTGGGTTTTACCGGTTTTCCGGTGCTGGTCAGGCAGATCACCGAAAAGCCGGAAAGCTGTTCTACCTGGGTCATGGTGTCGTCCGACTGGGACAATCCCATCACATACCGCACCGTTTGGGCATCCACCGGTTCCTTTTTTTCCAAAAGCCGCTGCAGGCCCTGGACGGTGCGTACCGCCCGGCTCAAGCCCGGTTCTTCCCCGTATATTTTAATTTCGCAGTCCCGATTGACGATGCTGACCCCAAACCCCTGCTGGATCAGGTTGATGTGTTCGTCAAAGCTGCCGAAAAGTTGTTTGACCTGTTCAAAGTCCTCCAGATGAATGGACGCTTCTGCCAATTCTGCCGTCACTCCTATGATTTTTGTTCCTATTCGCTAAAAAAATTTGTTTTCAGGCTCAGTATACCACAATTTCACTCAAAAAACTATCTCACATTTTAGACAAATCTCATCGACTAATTTTGACTGCTATTGACGTCAAAGGGCAAAGCCCGGGCAATTTCTTCTTCACAGACCCATTCCACCTGCAAAAACAAAGTGTCTCCTTCCAAGGAAAAGGTTTCGCTGCGCTGCTGCACCTGGACAGGGGCCAGCTCTTCCTGCTCGTAACGGTCCGCCTGGGCCAGCAGAATGGCCTGCCCCTGCTCTTGGGTATAAAGGGTTTGTGTCTCCCCCACAGGCTGCACCTGGATTTCCTCGATACCGATGGGGAGCTGTGTGCCGAACAGGGTAAGATAACGGGTTTGGGATTGGGTCTCCCCCTGGGGCTGGGAGGAAAAGCCCAGGAGAAGGGAAAGATGGAAAAAATGGAGCACGCTTCCCTGCCAAAGAGGGGCGTTGGGCAGCACTTCCTGCTGGGTCAGGGAAAAGGAGAAGGTCTTTTTGGTAATGGTTTGGGCATACACCATGCCGGAAGCGGAGGAAAACCATACGTCCCCGCCGTCGGTATCCCCCACGCCGCTGATCAGCACCTGCCCCTGACGCACAGTCTGGCCCGGCTGTACAGCAGCCGTTCCGGAAAGGGCCTCCACCCGCAGTATCAAGCCGTCTTTGGCAGCCACCATATTTTGATACCGCTCCTGGGGCAGCGTGGTCTGGGGAGAAGTGTGGAAAATCACCTCCAGACTGCACCCATTGCGGTTCAAAGCGGCAAAAGAGGTGTTCCGATTGGCAAAATAGAGCTGCTGCGCCACGCCATGGGTATCCACCTGGCTCCAGGGAGTGCCCAAACCGATGCCAGCCTGATCCAGATATTCCCAAACCAAAGCCTGCTGCTCCGGGTCGGTGGTGTCCAGATGAATTTCCCAGACAAACAACTGGGTGTAGGCCAAAAAAGCGGCGGAAAGCAGGATGCCAATCCAGATCCCATACCGGCGGCGGTAGCCGGCTAATATGGCGGGAAGGCCTTTTCGCTCCACTTCCTGCCATTCCGCTCCGGCCTGCTGCGCCAACAGGGGAAGTTTTTTCCCATCACGGTACCACAGGGTGAGACGGACTTCCTCCTCCCTGGGAACCACCAGCAGGGGATGCAGCCCTTTTCGGCGGCAATGCTCCACCAGCCGAAGCTTTCCGTACCCCTTCACCGAAAAGGTGACCGTTCCGCCCAGAAACCGAAGAAAGGACGAATGGTTCATGACAACACCTCCCAATCCAGGCGGAGCAGCACCCCGCTGACACGCAAAGAATCAGAGGAAAGCTGGGATACTTGCAGTTTTTCTCCCAAAAGGGTGAGCCGAAGCCCCTGGGCTTCCAGCACCAAACGGTCCGGCTCCAACACCTTCATTTGAAACTCCCCTTCCAGCCAGAGAGCCTGGTTGCGCTGAATCCAAAAAGCGGGATAATCGGTTTGCAGTTCGCCAAACAATCCGGAATGTTCCATCTACTCCGCCCCCTTTCCTTCAAAGTATGAGCAAAAGGGCCAAACCATGAATCCCACAGGCGACGGAAAAGCATCAACCCACCTGTTCCGGCATATCTTCCCACCAGGAGGGGTGCTCTATGAGACGGATCAAGGCGGTTTTGATCTCGATTTGCAGTTTGGCGCTGCTGGGAGGACTGCTCTGGCTGGGCGGCCTCTTGTCCGAAGGGGTCCGTCAGGGAATTGTCCTCTGCCTGACCACCGTGATCCCTTCCCTCTTTCTTTTCACCGTCCTAACCAACTGGATGGGATCCACCCGCATCCTCACCTGGCTGGGGAAAGGAATGGCCGTTCCGGGGCGGCGATTGTTTGGGCTGGGTCCAAACGGCTGCGGCGTGCTTTTGTTTTCCCTGTTGGGAGGATATCCGGTGGGGGCGGCGCTGCTGGTGCAGATGGTCCGCCAAAAGCAGATGGCGCCGGAGCAGGCATCCAAAATGCTCTGTTTTTGCAGTTGGAGCAGCCCGGCTTTTTTGATTCAGGGGGTGGGCGGCCAGGTGTTGGGCAGTACCGCAGCCGGGGCCATCCTCTGGCTGAGCCAGCTTACGGCGGCGCTCTTGCTGGCGGCGCTGCTGCGGGTCAAGGAACAAACCGGGGCGCAGGCGCCGCCCCTGCCCTGCCCCAGTGCCCAAAACTTCTTCCAGTCTTTAAGAAGCAGCCTTGGAATTCTCAGCGGGATCTGCGCAACGGTAGTGTTGTGCAGCGGACTGTTCCCATTATTGGGGCTGCTTGACCTTTCTCCTCTCTGGGACTGGACGCTGCGGGGACTGGCCGAAGTGACCAACGGGTGCTTTTCTCTGCCGGAAGGGGTTTCGGGATTCGGCATCTTTTGCCGGCTGGGGTTTTTCGCCGCCTTTGGGGGCGTGTGTGTGTTCTGCCAAAATGCATTGCTGCTAAACGGCGCCGGAATTTCCTTGAAATGGTATCTGCTTTCCCGGCTGCCCATTGGGTTGTTCTGCGCCGGGTTCTGCGGGCTTTGCTATTCCCTGCTGCCGCAGCAAACGGTGGAATGCTTCGGCGCCTTTGCCACACCGGCCGGAGATGCCGCCCTTTCCGCCGCCACACCGCTGGGGAGCGGGCTGATGGTGGCGCTGGCAATCTTTTTATTGTCAAGCAGAGAAAAACGTGATACAATACCAAATGCACCCCAATAGCGGAATTTGCGGAAAAAGGAGGAACGCAGGGTGGAACTGTTTGGAGCAAAGATCGAACCGGCCTGCGTTTACTGCGCCAACGGCACCGAAAGCGCCGACGGCCAGATGATTTTCTGTGAAAAACGGGGAGCGGTTGCTCCCTATTACAGCTGCCGCCGGTTTGAGTACGATCCCCTTTTGCGTAAACCCAAACCTCCGGCCGTACTGCCGGAATACGATCCGAAAGAATTTCAGCTGTGACCCACAGGCGCAGTAAATTTATGAGTGAATGAGGAAGCAAGATGATCTACAATACTATTTTGGAAGCGGTGGGACACACACCTATGGTGCGGCTCAACCGCATGAACCACCCCGACGCCGCCGAGGTTCTGGTAAAGTTTGAGGGGCTGAACGTGGGCGGGTCCATCAAAACCCGCACCGCCCTGAACATGATCGAAAAGGCGGAACAGGCCGGCATAATCAAGCCGGACACCATCATTGTGGAACCAACCAGCGGCAATCAGGGAATCGGCTTAGCGCTGATCGGCGCAGTCAAGGGATACCGCACCATCATTATCATGCCGGATTCGGTCAGCGAGGAGCGGCGCAAACTGGTGGCGCATTACGGCGCAGAGGTGATCCTGATCCACGATGCGGGAAACATCGGGGACTGCATTGAGCAGTGTTTGGCCACCGCTTTGCAAATGGCCGCAGAGGATCCCCGGGTGTTCGTGCCCCAACAGTTTGAAAATCCCGCCAATCCCATGGCCCACCGGCACCACACCGGCCTGGAAATTCTGGAACAGGTGGCCGGACCTATCCACGGGTTCTGCTCCGGCATCGGCACCGGCGGCACCATCACCGGCATTGGCGAAGTACTCAAGGCCTTAAATCCGGACATCGAAATCTGGGCAGTGGAGCCGGAAAACGCTGCCATTCTGGCCGGCGGCACAGTTGGAACCCATTTGCAGATGGGCATTGGGGACGGCGTGATTCCCGGCATTCTCAACCAGCAGATCTACGACCATATTTATATCGTTTCCGACGAGGAGGCGATCCGCACCTCTAAAGATCTGGCCCGGTTGGAAGGATTGATGTGCGGCATTTCCAGCGGAACCAACGTGGCGGCCGCCTTGCAGCTTGCCAAAAAATTGGGCAAAGGGAAAACGGTGGTGACGGTACTTCCCGACACAGCGGAACGGTACTTCTCCACCCCCTTATTTGAAAATGAAATAAAATAAAAAAAGTGCTTGCATTTTTTACTGCGGTATGGTATACTGACATTCGTTGAGCTTACGCAGGCTTCTGAATCAGCTCAACCTACCGCAAATGCCGGTGTGATGGAATTGGCAGACGTAGTGGACTCAAAATCCACCGGTGGCGACACCGTGCCGGTTCGAGTCCGGCCACCGGCACCAATAATATGTACGCCAATGTGAACGGTACATGAGCCGTCCGCATTGGCGTATATTTTTTGCATCAAAACATATTTCGAATCAAAGTTTTGCAGCAGATGCCGTGATCAGTAGCACCGCCGCAAGAGCATAAAAAACTGCGGAAAGGATAGCTCCTTTTTTCGAGGGCTTCGTGATTGGATTGCTGTCCATCTCCATCAATGTGCCCTCCTTTCACTGCGAGGGGCATTGTTTCTGCGGGATTGGGGCTGGGCGGCTCCATCTTGAACGCGCTCCAGAACCTGCAGCTCACCCTTTTTCAGACGGAACACCACATCGGCCTGCTTCGCCAGCTCATTGGAGTGGGTAACGACCACCACACACTTGTTCATCTTGTGGGCGCTCTCTTTGAGGATCTCGGTAATGTCCTGGGC
>CASDQY010000046.1 GCA_949282975.1 uncultured Oscillospiraceae bacterium
ACAACCACCTGCTTGCCGATTAAAAAGTATCGTTCCACCAAAAGATGGGCGGCGGCCGTGCCGGCCTGCTCCATCAACTGGAGATAGGAACTTCCCAGCTCCACCGTCTTTTTTTCCAGCCGCTTCATTTGTTCCACCGTGACGACCATTGGGATAACCTCCTTGGTATGGAACTGCCCGCCCGGTTTTCCAGGCGGGCAGATATTTGAACTTCAATGTTTTACAGATCAAAACGGATGCGCACAAACCGGTTTTTGCCCCTGGCCCCAAAGGCTGGGGAGAAGGCATCAGCGGGACTGCTGTTTCGCCTTGGAGAGGATCCAGGGCTTGATATTTTTTTTCAGCCCCTCTACGATTTTGTCGTCCGGATTAAAGATCAGCAGGGTTTTGCCGAAGGAAGCGTGCTCAAACACCGCATAGTAGGGATCCCCGGCGCCCACGCTGACGCCGCAGCAAAGAACGGTGCTGGTGTATCCCCGCTCCCGGTGGTCCTCCGGGCGGTAAACGCCAAAGTCCTCAAAGGTGTTTACCTTAACCGACAGCAGGCGGCGGCGTTTGCGCTTGCCGATGATCTTATCAATATCCAGATCATTGTTGGTGAGAATGTACTCATACTCCACCCCGGTGTTGACGATTAGGTAATAGGCGCCAAACAGCGCCGCTACGCCCACCAGCAGACTGATGGTGGAGATCATTCCCACTGCGCTTCCGGCTAAAATAGGAATGATCACGGCGCAGATAAAGAGCACTAACAGCGCAGCAATAATAATCCCCACAATCTTCAGATAGTCCACGGCAGTGCGGTGATGTTTGACTAATTGTTCGTGAAAAATATCCATAAAATTCCTTCCTTGCCGGGGAAAAATCCCCCAAAATCACTTGATATTTCTTATTATAGTCAAATTCGAGGGGAATTGCAACCGATTTTCGCAATTTGCCCCTTGCAATCCCGGGATTTGTTTGCTATACTTATCCTGCAAACTTTGATCAGTATCGTTACACGCAGTGACTTGAGCCCAAAGCGTCCGTACACTTCCCCTGCCAGAGACATCCGCCCCCGGCTGAAAGGCGGCTGATGGGAAAGGGCGCCGATTCCCTCAAAGAGCGGTTGGCTGAACAAATCCGAAGGTTTCATGGATTTTCAGTAGGCACAAACGGCCGGCCCCCGTTATCGGGCGGAAAATGAGCGCACAACGGATTTTACCGTTGTGAATTTGGGTGGTACCACGGGCCCGACAGCACCCGTCCCTTTTTTCGGAAAGGGGCGTTTTTTTGCGTCCTTTTTCGCCGCTGCAAACCTATCTTATGGGAGGAACCTTCATGAAGGAAGCATTGGAACAGATTCGCACCGCTGCCCTGGATGCCATCGCCCAGGCGGAAAACAGCCGTGCGGTGGACGACATCAAGGTGAAATTCCTGGGCAAAAAAGGGGAACTCACCTCCATCTTAAAACAAATGGGCAAGCTTTCCGCCGAGGAACGGCCTGTGATCGGCCAACTGGCCAACCAGATTCGGGGAGAACTGGAACAGTCCATCGCCGCCGCCCAGCAGCAGCTGAAAGAAAAACAGCTCCTGGCACAGATCAAAGCAGAGACGTTGGACGTCACCATGCCGGGGAAAAAATTTGATCTGGGGAAAAAGCACCCCCTGACCCTGGTGATGGATGAAATCAAGGAAATCTTTTTGGGCATGGGCTTTGACGTGGTGGACGGCCCGGAGGTGGAGCTGGACTACTACAATTTTGAGGCTTTGAACATTCCCAAAAACCATCCCGCACGAGACACCCAGGACACTTTTTATATCACCGAAAACACCCTGCTGCGCACCCAGACCAGCCCGGTGCAGATCCGGACCATGGAACAGCGCAAGCCTCCCATTCGGGTGATTTCCCCCGGACGGGTATTCCGCTCCGACGCTTTGGACGCCACCCATTCCCCGGTGTTTCATCAGATCGAGGGATTGGTGGTGGACAAAAACATCACCATGAGCGACTTAAAGGGCACTCTGGAGCTGTTCATCAAAAAACTGTATGGAGAGGACAGCGTGGTGCGCTTTCGGCCCCACCACTTCCCCTTCACCGAGCCCAGCGCAGAAACCGATGTAATGTGCTTCCACTGCCACGGAAAAGGCTGCCGTCTGTGCAAGGGTGAGGGCTGGATCGAAATTCTGGGCGCCGGCATGGTGCACCCCAAGGTACTGGAAAACTGCGGCATTGATCCGGAAGAATACTCCGGCTTTGCCTTTGGCATGGGATTGGAGCGAGTGGTTATGCGCCGCTTTGCCATCGACGATATCCGGCTGTTCTTTGAAAACGACAAGCGTTTTCTGGAACAGTTTTAAGCCGGGGAAAGGAGAAGAAACACCATGAATTTATCCATGAAATGGCTGAAGGATTATGTGGACATCAATCCCGACGCCAAAGATTTTTCCGAAAAAATGACCATGTCCGGCTCCAAAGTGGAAGGCTGGGAAAACGAAGGGGAAGGAATTTCTAAGGTGGTGGCCGGCAAGGTGCTCAGCGTAGTGCCCCACGAAAATTCCGATCACCTGGTGGTCTGCCAGGTGGAGGTAGGCCAGCAGGAGCCCATCCAGATTGTCACCGGGGCAAGCAACGTGGTGCCCGGCGCCATGGTGCCGGTGGCGTTGGACGGGTCCACCCTTCCCGGCGGGGTCAAAATCAAAAAAGGCAAGCTCAGAGGGGTGGTCTCCAACGGTATGATGTGCTCGTTGGGGGAACTGGGGTTGACCCAGGGCGACTTTCCCTATGCCATTGAGGACGGCATCTTTCTTTTGGAAGAGCCCTGCGTACCCGGCCAGGACATCAAAGAAGTGCTGGCGTTGGACGACACCAGCGTGGAATTTGAAATCACCTCCAACCGCCCCGACTGCCTGAGCGTATTGGGCCTGGCCCGGGAAGCCGCCGCCACCTATCATGTTCCCTTAAAGTGGAACCCGCCGGTGGTCAAGGGCAGCGGGGACAGTGTGGACAACTATCTGAAAGTCACGGTGGACGCCCCCGACCTCTGCCCCCGGTATATGGCCCGGGTGGTGAAAAACGTCAAGATCGGCCCCTCCCCCCGCTGGATGCGGGAACGGCTTCGTGCCAGCGGGGTCCGGCCCATCAACAATCTGGTGGACATCACCAACTATGTGATGCTGGAACTGGGCCAGCCCCTTCATGCCTTTGACCTGCGGTATATTGAGGGAGGCGCCATCACCGTCCGCCACGCCAACCAGGATGAAAAGATTGTCACCCTGGACGGCGTGGAGCGCAGCCTCCGCCCGGATATGCTGGTCATTGCCGACCAGGCCAAAGCGGTGGCGGTAGCCGGCGTCATGGGGGGCGAATTCTCCGGCATTATGGAGGACACCCAAACCGTGGTGTTTGAATCTGCCTGCTTCAACGGCCCCAGCGTGCGGCTTACCGCCAAGGCACTTGGAATGCGCACCGACGCTTCCGCCCGGTACGAAAAGGGCCTGCGCAGCGAAAGCTGCCCGGAATCTTTGGAGCGGATGTGCCAGCTGGTGGAAGAGCTGGGCTGCGGCGAAGTGGTGGACGGCGTGATTGACGTGGACCATTCCGACCACACCCCCGACACCGTGAAGCTGGATGTGGAGTGGATCAACAAATTCCTGGGAATCTCTTTATCCCGGGAAGAGATGGTAAACACTCTGGAAAGCCTGGGCTTTACCATGGACGGGGACACCATCCTTGCACCCTACTACCGCATTGACATCCACCACAAGGCGGACATTGCCGAAGAGATCGCCCGGATCTACGGCTATGACAAAATTCCCACCACCGTAATGAGCGGCATTGCCCGGGGCGAGGTGACCCCCTACCAGCAATTTGAACGGACTTTAGGGGAAACCATGCTGAGCCTGGGATGCAGCGAAATTATGACCTACTCCTTCATCAGCCCCAAATATTACGATAACATCAACCTTCCCGCCGACCATCCCCTGCGCAGCAGCGTGGTGATCTCCAATCCTTTGGGGGAAGATACCAGCATTATGCGCACCACCACTCTGCCCAGCATGATGGAGACCCTGGCCAGGAACTACAACAACCGCAATCCCTGGTTCTGGTGCTATGAAATCGGCCGGGAATACCATCCGGTGGAGGGCCAGCCCCTGCCGGAGGAACCCAAGCAGCTTACCATCGGCCTGTACGGCAATCAGGCGGATTTCTATACCATAAAGGGCATGGCGGAAACACTGCTGGATGTACTGCGGATCCGGGATGCGGAATTTGTCCCCTGCACCGACCACCCCACCTTCCACAGCGGCCGCTGTGCGGTGATCGAAAAGGACGGAATCCGATTGGGCATTTTGGGCGAGGTCTGCCCCAAGGTGCTGGGCAACTATCGCATCAACACCCGGGTGTACCTGGCGAAGCTGGACTGCACCGCTTTGTACCAAATTCAAAAGGAAGAAATGAGCTACCGTCCTCTGCCCAAATACCCTGCTTCCACCCGGGATCTGTCTTTGGTGTGCGACAACGATCTGCCCATTGCCCAGGTGGAAAAGGCCATCCGGGCCGGCGCCGGGAAGATCCTGGAAAAGCTGGAGCTGTTCGACGTATACCGCGGCGACCAGGTGGGCAAGGATCAGAAGAGCGTGTCCTACTCCCTGGTACTGCGGCGGCCCGACGGCACGCTGACGGACCAGGACTGCGACAACGCCGTGGCCAAAGCTTTAAAAAAGCTGGAAGAAATCGGAGTATTCCTGCGGCAATAAGCTTGCCAAACGAAGGAAAATGATTTATAATGGGGACAGATTCCAAATCAGGAGGTGGACGCAATGAACGATAAAACGATGACCTTCACCGTCCGGGATGAGAAGGAAAACGAGATGAAGCGCATCCTCACCACTGTATACGATGCGTTGCGGGAGAAGGGGTACAACCCCATCAACCAGATCGTAGGCTATATCCTCAGCGAGGACCCCACCTATATCACTACCCATAACAACGCCAGAGCGCTGATCCGTCATGTAGACCGGGATGAACTGCTCCAGGCCATGGTGAAGTCATATCTTACAACCTGACGGAAGCGCCTGAAAGCGTTTCTGTGAAAAAACAAAAGAAAGGCAGAACGAATTTATTTCGCTCTGTCTTTCTTCTTTTTTGTCCGGATTACGGGGTCAGTTCCAAAATCTGTTCATAGAGCAGGACGTATTTTTTGCCAATGACTTTATTGTCGTGATAATGACCAAAAAACCAATATTGAAATTTGCAGCTTTCCTTGATTGCTTCCAGATAATCGGTAAGAGCATCCGACTGGTACATCCCCCCGCTGAGAATGGATTGAATACTGGTGGGACAGCAATGGGTAAGAACATAATCTACCGTTCGGTGATGGGCGTTTAATGTCTCTTCCGCATGCCGGTAGTCCTCTTCGTCGGGCAATTCCTCCTTCCACCAGGAACGGTGGTTCACCCGATAAAGAGCGCCTCGGGCATCCAGCAGCCTTTTCTTTTTACGGTACGCCGGATCCTCCGGCTCCAGAATGCCATCGGCAATATCATGGGAGGAAGCTCCGCCCAAGGCAAAAAATGTTTTGCCCATCAGAGTGAATACCTCGCCCCGCATCAGATGGAGTACAGAGGGGCGAATCGGTTGTATCCGCCCACCCTTCCAGGATTGAATCGGATAGGAGGCCAAAAGATCATAGTTTTCATGGTTTCCGGTGACAAACAACGTAGTAAAAGGCTTCGCCTCCAGCCAATCCAACCAATACTGTTCCTCTTTGGAACCGTTCCAGACCCCGCCAAAATCCCCCAGGATCATGACATAATCTTCTTTGGTCATTTGCCGCTGTTCCGGAAAAATATCGGTGCGAAATCGGGTGAAATCGCCGTGGGTATCGCCGGTAAGAAAGATCATATGGATTCTCCTTGTGCCTTTCTGCAAAGAATGAACTGGCCGAAAGTTCAGAGCGTTCAACACCCCTGCCCTTTGGGCTGTTAAAATCAGTATAGCCTCGTTTTGCAAGAAATGTCAATATAAAACGCCGCTTTCCGGTCATTTTCGTAAAAGGGTAAAAACAGACTTTCTTTTCAAAGTCACCGGAGTTTGCTATACTGAAACAGAACACCAACCATCCATTTTAGTATTGAACAGGAGGTAATCCCAAATGACCCCGGAGGAACTGTCCTTTTTTGAAAAAATGCCCGGTATGCTGCCGGTATACCAGGCGCTGCGGCAAAAACTGACGACGGCTTTCCCCGACATTCAATTTAAAGTCACCAAAACCCAAATTTCTTTTCGCAACCGCCATGTTTTTGCCATGGCGTCCCTTCCCTGGCGGAAGGTCAAGAACTGGCCCAAGGAATACCTGCTGGTAAGCTTTGGATTATCCTATCAAAAACAGGCTTCTCGAATGATCCAAGCAGTGGAAGCCTATCCCAACCGTTGGACCCACCACATCATTCTTCAACAGCCGGAAGAGGTGGATCAAGAGCTGATGGAATGGATCGAAGAAGCATACCGCTTTGCCATGATAAAATAAGTTGCAATTATTTGGCTCCAATTTCTTTACAAAAATTTCTAAATTCAGGTAAAATCAGAAAGATTGTAGCAATTTCCCCCAAAACTTTTTCCCTTTGCCGGCAGGATTGGGGATTCAGACACAATTCCGTTTCAAAAAATTAACGAATCGCCGGTGTCATACGTGCTATAATTTTCTTTATCACAACACGGCAAAGCAAACCTTTACCGTGCATTTGGAAAGGAGCCAATGAATTCATGCTGAAACTGCTCAGATACCTCACCAAAGCAGATTGGGGATTGGCAGCTCTGGCCCTGGTGTTTATTGTGGCGCAGGTCTGGCTGGATTTGACCATGCCGGATTATATGTCCGAGATCACCACCCTGGTGCAAACCGAAGGCAGCGCCATGAGCGACATCCTCATTGCCGGAGGAAAGATGCTGGCCTGCGCTTTGGGAAGCTTTGCCGCTTCGATTGTGGCCGCTGTTTGCGCCGCCAAAATCGCCGCCAATTTTTCCGCCACATTGCGGGAAAAATTGTTCGACCAGGTACAGTCCTTCTCCATGGCGGAAATCGGGAAGTTTTCCACCGCCAGCCTGATTACCCGATCCACCAACGACGTCATGCAGATGCAGATGCTCATTGTCATGGGCTTGCAGGTTTTGCTGAAAGCGCCCATTATGGCGGTGTGGGCCATCTGTAAAATCGCAGGAAAAAGCTGGCAGTGGACCATGTCCACCGGGATCGCAGTGGCGGTGCTTCTGGTGATCGTGCTGATCTGTGTCATTGTAGCCATGCCGAAATTCCGCCAGCTGCAAAAACTCACCGACGACATCAACCGGGTTACCCGGGAAAACCTTACCGGATTAAACGTGATCCGGGCCTACAATGCGGAAAGCTATCAGGAAGAAAAATTCGAGGACGCCAACCGGCGCCTGACCAAAACCCAGCTTTTCGCCAACCGCACCATGGCCTTTTTGATGCCGGGCATCCAGATGGTCATGAGCGGGCTGACCCTGGCGGTATACTGGATCGGGGCTTATTTAGTGGAAAACGCCCAGATGACCGACAAGCTTCCCATCTTTTCGGATATGATCGTCTTTTCTCAGTATGCCATGCAGGTGGTTATGGCCTTTATGATGCTGGTGATTATCTTTATCATCCTGCCCCGGGCCTCGGTAGCGGCCAAGCGGATTTTGGAGGTATTGAACACCCATTCCTCCATTCAGGATGGAAGCGTCACCCAAACCAAACCGGGGGTGCGGGGGGAAGTGGAATTCCGCAATGTAACCTTCCGGTATCCCGATGCAGACGGAGATGTGCTGCAAAACATTACCTTTACCGCTCACCAGGGGGAAACGGTAGCGCTCATCGGTGCCACCGGCTGCGGCAAGAGCACCGTGATCAATCTGATCCCCCGGTTTTACGACGCCACCCAGGGCCAGGTGCTGGTGGATGGGGTGGATGTCCGGGAGTACAATCAGCATGCCCTGCGCAATAAAATCGGATATGTCTCCCAAAAGTCCATCCTGTTTTCCGGTACGGTACAGAGCAATGTGGCCTATGGCGACGGAGCGGCCCCCTCTTCCGAAGAGGACGTGATCCACGCCGTTCACACGGCTCAGGCAGCGGAATTTGTGGAAAAGTTGCCGGAAGGATACGACGGCTACATTGCCCAGGGCGGCTCCAACCTGTCCGGCGGCCAGAAACAGCGGCTGTCCATTGCCCGGGCCATCTGCCGCCGCCCCGAAATCTTTATTTTCGACGATTCCTTCTCCGCCCTGGACTATAAAACAGACCGCACCCTGCGCCAAACTCTGCAGGAGGAATGCGGGGATTCCACCCGAATCATCGTGGCCCAGCGGATCGGCACCATCCGGGATGCGGATAAAATCATAGTGCTGGAGGATGGAAAGATTGCCGGCATGGGCAAGCACGACCAACTGATGGCAAGCTGCCCGGTGTACCAGCAGATCGCACTATCCCAGCTTTCAAAGGAGGAATTGGCCTGATGAGCAGTCAACCATCCACTCAAAACCGCCCCGCCCACGGCGGAATGCGGGGCCACGGCATGGGCCGTGGCAGCGGAGAAAAATCCAAAGACTTTGTGGGCTCCTGGAAAAAGCTGATCCTATATTGCAAAAAGTATCTGATTCCCATCTTGATCGCCATTCTCTGCGCCGCCGGGGGCACTGTATTTACCCTCATCGGACCGGATCGGCTTTCCGAACTGACCCGAATTATCACCGACGGCCTGTTCACAGGGATTGACCTGGAAGCGGTGTTCCGGATCGGCATTTTCCTGGCGGCACTGTATCTGTTGGGCGCCATCCTGAGCTTTACCCAGCATTTCATCATGTCCACCATTGCCCAGGGCGTTTCCAAACAGATGCGCAGCGATATTTCCCGGAAAATCAACCGCCTGCCCATGAGCTTTTACAGCCGCACCTCCAACGGGGATATCCTTTCCCGAGTGACCAACGACGTGGATATGATCTCCCAGTCGTTAAACCAGAGCATCGGCACCATGGTCAGCGCCATCACCCTGTTTCTGGGCTCTCTGATCATGATGCTGGCCACCAATGTGATCCTGGCGCTGACGGCGGTGGCCGCCACCCTCATCGGCTTTTTGCTGCTGCGGCTGATCACCGGACGGAGCCAAAAATACTTCTCCCGGCAGCAAAAGCATTTAGGGGAACTGGACGGACACATTGAAGAAATCTACGCCGGCCACACCGTGGTGAAAGCTTACAACGGCGAAGCTGCCTCCAAAAAAGCCTTCGATGATTACAACCAAAAACTGCGGGACAGCGCCTTCAAAGCACAAAGTCTGGCGGGCCTGATGCAGCCGTTGATGACCTTTATCGGCAACTTCGGGTACGTGGCGGTCTGCGTCGTGGGCGCTATGCTCACCATGAACGGACAGATTGGCTTTGAAGTGATCGTAGCTTTTATGATGTATGTGCGCTATTTTACCCAGCCCCTCTCCCAAATCGCCCAGGCCATTCAATCCCTCCAGTCCGGTGCTGCTGCCGGGGAACGTGTATTTGAATTCTTGGACGCCGAAGAGATGGAGGACGAAAGCCAAAAGACAGCTTCTCTGGAAAAAGCAGAAGGATTTGTGGAGTTTGAGCATGTAAAGTTTGGTTATCCGGGCACCGGAAAAACCATCATCCACGATTTTTCCGCCAAAGCCAAGCCGGGGCAGAAAATCGCCATCGTCGGGCCCACCGGCGCCGGAAAAACTACCCTGGTGAATCTGCTCATGCGGTTTTACGAGATCCAGGAGGGAACCATCCGCATCGACGGAATCCCCACCAAAGACCTCAAGCGGGAAGACGTCCACGCCCAGTTCTGCATGGTGCTCCAGGACACCTGGCTGTTTGAAGGAACGGTTCGGGAGAACCTGATCTACTGCACCGAAAACGCCGACGACGAAAAAATGAAGGCGGCCTGCAAAGCGGTTGGGCTGGATCACTTTATCCGCACCCTGTCCCATGGATACGATACGGTGCTGAACGATTCGGTGAACCTCTCCCAGGGGCAGAAGCAGCAGATGACCATTGCACGAGCCATGATTGCGGATAAACCCATGTTGATTTTGGACGAAGCCACCAGCTCGGTGGACACCCGCACGGAGCTTCAAATTCAAAGCGCTATGGATGAACTGATGAAAAACCGCACTTCCTTCGTCATTGCACACCGCCTTTCCACCATTAAAAATTCCGATTTGATCTTGGTACTCAAAGACGGCGATGTCATCGAAAGCGGCACCCACCAGTCCCTGTTGGAGCAGGGCGGCTTCTATGCCGAGCTGTATAACAGCCAGTTCACCCAGGTATCTTAAAGGGGGCTTTGGTTATGAAATGCAATTATCTTACCATTGAACGGGAATACGGCAGCGGGGGCACCAAAATTGCCCGGCGCTTGGCCGAAGAAAGCGGCATTCCCTGTTACGGAGTGGAGATTTTGGAATCGGTATCCCAATCCATCCATGTTCCGGTGGAACAGATTGAGCAGTATGAAGAATCGGTATCCAACAGTTTTCTCTATACCCTCTTCATGATGAGCCGTGCCCAAACCGACAAATCGGATATGCTGAACCGGGAAGGCCATATTTATGTGGCGGAACAGGCCCAGATTCGACGTCTGGCAGATCAAAGCCGTGCCATCTTTTT
>CASDQY010000047.1 GCA_949282975.1 uncultured Oscillospiraceae bacterium
GCCCTGCCTAAGACTCCTTTAGCCTTTTAAGGATTCTTGCAGGGGTTTCACCCCTGCACCCCGAAAAACTTTTTGAAAAAAGTTTTATCAAAAACTTCCGGTTAATTCTTCAAGCTCTGCATGGGGGCCGGGATCTGTCCGCCCCGGTTGATAAAGTCCGCCGCCGATTTGGGGTTGATCTCCATCACCGGGCCGTATCCCAACAGCCCGCCAAAGTCCAGCTCTTCTCCCGCAGCCACCCCAATGGCGGGGATCACCCGCACCGCTGTGGTCTTGGAGTTTACCATGCCGATGGCCGCTTCGTCCGCAATAATGGCGGAAATGGTGGTGGCCGGCGTATCTCCTGGAATGACAATCATGTCCAGCCCTACGCTGCACACCGCCGTCATGGCTTCCAGCTTCTCCAGCCGCAAAGCACCGCTCCGAGCGGCGTCGATCATGCCGGCATCCTCAGTCACCGGGATAAAGGCGCCGGAAAGGCCCCCCACCCGGCTGGAAGCCATCACGCCGCCTTTCTTTACGGCATCATTCAGCAGTGCCAGCGCCGCCGTGGTGCCGTGGGTGCCGCACTGTTCCAGCCCAATTTCTTCCAAAATGTGGGCCACCGAATCTCCCACCGCCGGGGTGGGGGCCAGGGAAAGGTCCACAATCCCGAAGGGAACGCCCAGCCGCTTTCCGGCAACCGTGCCCACCAGCTGGCCCATCCGGGTGATCTTGAAGGCAGTCTTTTTGATGATATCCGCCACTTCGGCAATGGATGCGCCCTTGGCCTTGGCCAGGGCCGCCCGCACTACGCCGGGGCCGGAAACCCCCACGTTGATGATGCAGTCCGCTTCCCCAACCCCGTGAAAAGCCCCTGCCATAAAGGGGTTATCCTCCGGCGCATTGCAGAACACCACCAGCTTGGCAGCGCCGATGCAGTTATTGTGCTGGGTGGCCTTGGCGGTATCCAACACCACCTGGCCCATTAACTTGCAGGCATCCAGGTTGATTCCCGCTTTGGTGGAGCCGATATTCACCGAGGAACAAACGTGGTTGGTTTCCGCCAGTGCCTGGGGGATGGAGCGGATCAGCTCCTCATCCCCCGGCGCAAAGCCCTTCTGCACCAAAGCGGAATAACCGCCGATAAAGTTGACCCCGCAGTCCACAGCGGCCTGCTCCAGAACATGGGCGTATTTAATGGGATTGCCGGAGGCGGCGCTGATGATGGAAATGGGGGTGACCGAAATCCGCTTGTTGATGATGGGAACGCCGTATTCCTTTTCGATTTCTTCCCCCACCTGAACCAGCTTGCCGGCCTTGCGCATAATCTTATTGTAAATCTTCCGGCAGGCGGCCTCCGGATCCGGATCAATGCAGTCCAGCAGAGAGATGCCCATGGTGATGGTGCGGATGTCCAGGTTTTCTTCCTGGATCATATTGATGGTTTCCATGATGTCTTTGGTATTCAGCATGGCAGTAACAGCCCTTTCTTTTGGTTGGTAGCGCTTTTAAACGTGATGCATGGTGGTGAACACGTCCTGGTGCATCACATGGATCTGCAGGCCGTTTTCCGCCGCCAGATCCTCCAGCACTCCCCGGAACTGGCCCAGATCGGTCTTTAATTTATCAATCACCGCCAGCATCACCATGCAGAACATATCGTCCATAACGGTCTGGTTTACGTCAATGATGTTGGCGTCATACTGAGCGCACACCTGGCTCACCTTGGCTAAAATTCCCACTTTATCTTTTCCGACTACTGTAATAACCGCTTTCATCTGCGATTCCGTCCTTTCCTGGAAACTGATGTTACCATTGTAGCATACTTCCCGGCAAAAAGAAACCCAAATGGGATGGGTGAGTTTCACTAAGGTTCTCAAAAATTTCAAGGGAAAATCTGTTCACATCCCCTATACACATTTTGGTTCATTTTGATTATAATGGGTAATTGGAAATTGTCCGGTCTATCCGGCCATAATCTTAAAAACAGGAGAACCCAATATGAGCAATCTTCGGCTGATCGACTGCCACACACACACCAGTAATTCCCCCGACGGAAAGCATTCTACCTACGCCGTCTGCCAACAGGCGCTGCTCAACCGCCTGGGCGGACTGGCCATCACCGACCACTGCGAATGCGATCTTTTCCGCAAGGACCGCTATGACCTGGTCATCCAACAGTCCTATTTTGAAGCGGAGGACTGTGCCCAACGGTTCCGGGATTCCGGGCTGATGGTGCTCAAGGGGGTGGAAATGGGCCAGCCCCTTCAGGGGCCGGAAGCCGCCCAGGATGTGCTGAAGCTGGAATGGGACGTGGTGCTGGCCAGCGTACACAACAACCCCGGTATGCCGGACTTTTACTTTTTAGATAAAAACATCCTGGATGACAGCCGGGTGCACAAGCTGCTGGAAGATTATTTCCACCATGTATACGACACCGTCTGCTGGGAGCAGTTTGACGTGCTGGCCCATCTGACCTATCCCCTGCGGTACGTGGTGGGGCGGTACCGGATTCCGGTGCGGCTGGCGGACTATCGGGACATCATTGACGCCATTCTCCGCACCCTGGCCCGCAGCGGCAAGGCGCTGGAAATCAACACCTCCGGCCTGCGCCAGCCTTACGGGATGTGCCTGCCCCACGAGCCGATTGTACGCCGGTTCAAAGAACTGGGCGGCGAATACATCAGCCTGGGCAGCGACGCCCACACCACCCAGGACGTGGGCAAAAATCTGGCCGACGGAGCGGCGCTGGCCAAGCTCTGCGGCTTTGACAAGGTTACCTATTACGTAGCCAGAAAGCCCCACTTTATCGAAATCTAAGTTTGGGAGGACGCCATGAAAACCCTCTATCTTTCGGATCTGGACGGCACCCTCCTAACCTCCAAGCAGGACCTCTCCCCCTATGCCGCCAAAACCCTCCGGCGGCTGATCCGGGAGGGGCTTCCTTTTTCCTACGCCACCGCCCGCAGCCGAGTCACCGCTTCGCTGGTCACCCGGGGCATCTGCCCCAAGCTTCCGGCGGTGTATCACAACGGCATTTTTCTGACCCAGCCCGCCACCGGACGGGTGGTGCGGTTTTGGGGATTTACCCCCCGGGAGCAGAAAGAGCTGTTGGACTGCCTGCTAACGGAGGGAGTCTGCCCCATTGTCTACGCCCTGCAAGAGGGGCGGGAGCGGTTTTTCTGGCTGGAGCCCATGGCGGGAGAAAATCTTTCCGCCTTTCTGGCCACCCGCCCCCACGATCCCCGGCGCACCCCCCTTTCCACCCCGGAGGGGTACTACCGGGCCAGCGCCTACTACTTCACCTGCATTGAGGACCGGGTCCCCCTGCTGCCCCTGTACCGGATTTTGCGGGGGCGGTTTTACTGCATCTACGGCAACGATCTCTATTCCGGCAAGCCATGGCTGGAGATCCTGCCCAAAACTGCCTCCAAAGCCACGGCGGCCCTGGCGCTGAAAGAGTGGCTGGGGGCACAAGAACTGGTCTGCTTCGGGGACGGCATCAATGACCTGCCTTTATTCGAAGCGGCCGACCGGTGCTATGCTGTGGAAAACGCCTGCAAAGAACTGAAGGAAAGGGCAGACGGCGTGCTTCCCTCCCATGAGCAGGACGGTGTGGTTCGGTTTTTGGAAGAGGAATGGGAAAAACAAAAAAACCGCTTCGGAAAGCCCGAAACGGTTTAACATCTAATTTTATTTCAAGGAAAGCAGATACTCCACCAACCTCACCGCCGCATGGCGGTCGTGGGCGTCGGAGATAAAGTCCGCTTTTTCTTTTACTCGTTCCGGGGCGTCGGCGGGAGCGGCCCCCAGCCCCGCCAGAGAGATCATCCCCACATCGTTGTCATAATCCCCCATAGCGCAGATCTGCTCCAAGGGCAGGTGCAGGTTTTGGCTGATCCAGGCCAGAGCGGATTCTTTCCCGGCGGCCTTGGGCAGCACCTCCAAATACACCGGCTGGGAAAATAAAATCCGGTACTTCTCCCCAAACCGGGGGCGGATGGCGGCTTCCACCTGCTGTAAGGATTCCGGCCGGCCATAAAACATCAGCTTGATGATGGAGCGGCAGTCCTCCGCTCTGCCAAACACAAAAGGCTGGTTCTCCCGGGTGATGAACACATCCTCTACCCCCTTGGGATTGGCCAGCACCGTGGGCCCGCCGGGGCAGATCTCCACATTGACCTGGGGATATACCTCCATCCCAAGTTTCATCATGGCCAGCACATCCTCCTTTTCCACCGTCTCGGTGTGGAGGAACCCATGGGTGGAAAAATCGTACACCGCCGCCCCGTTATAGAGGATGCAGGGCAGATCCACCGCCAGTTGCTGGGCGTAGCTCTCGGTAATCAGCTCCACCCGCCCGGTGGCCAGTCCCAGCTTTCCCCCCGCCCGGCGGTATTGGGCCAGAGCTGCCACGTTTTCCCGGGAGATGACACTTCGGTCCGCCAACGTGCCGTCGATGTCGCAGTAGAGATAAGGGTATTTCATAACCGTTTTCCTTTCCGCTTCCGTTTTTTTCAGCATACCACACCCCCAGTTTCGCCGTCAACCAAAAACCAGAGGAAACAAACTTTTTTCCAACTTTTTACCGGCCTAAAACCCATCATCCTTGGAGCTTCATTTTCATTATGTTATAATTAACACATAAAAGCAAAAGGAGGCTTTTTTATGGGGGTTAAACGCAGCTTGGCTTTACTGGCGGGGGGGTTGGCCTTTCTCCCTTTTGGCATTGCCATAGAGCTTTGGGGCCAACTGGACATGGGATCTTATCTTGGAGCAGCCACCTGGATGGGAATCTTAAGCTGGCTATTGCTGATCGGTTGGGGCGTGTACTGCGCCGCCCTCTACCGCCCCGGGGAAAGCAAGCTGCTTCACCTGGTTTGGCTCCATGGCTTGCCGCTGCTGTCAGTGATTTTGGTGGGGCTTGATTCGCTTTTGGAACACCCCTCCTGGTTCCAACCGGTGCATTACAGCGCCCAGATTCTGCTGCTTCCGGTGCACCGATGCAGCATAGAATTGTTGATGGCTTTCAGCCCGGAAATATCCCTGTTTTGGATACAGCTCACCGCCTTTTGCGCCATGCTGGTGATTGCCCTACTCTGCTGCGGGGCACGGTGGGTGTTTTCCAAACGTTGCTGATCCGGCCTATCGTTTTCCAACACAAGATCCACAAAAAGCAAGGGTACCCCTTCTCCCCGGGGGTACCCTCTTGTTTTCTATGCTATCTTATTCTCCCATTTGTTCCAGTGTGGGGTAGGAAGCAATGGCCCCCTTGCTCTGCACGCTGATGGTGCAGAACCGGTTGGAAAAGTCCACCATCTCGTTAAGCTGGGTATCGGTCAATCCTTCCAGCCCCCGGGCGTCCACCCCCGCCTGGTGCAGCTTCCAAAGGAAAGAGCCCATAAACCCATCCCCCGCCCCGGTGGTGTCCGCCACCGGCACATCCTCGCAGGGGGAATAGCCGGACGCCTGCCTGGTGTAGGCGCAGGCCCCCTCTTTGCCGCAGGTGAAGAGGATCAGCTTCACCTGCCCCACAAATAATTTGGGCAGGGCGGCCTGAATGTCGGTCTCCCCGGTGAGGAAGGCGATCTCCTCATCCGACACCTTCAGCACATCTGCCAACGGCAGAAATTCCAGCACAGTATCCTTCAGTGCCTGCCGGTTGGGCCAAAGGGGAAAGCGCAGGTTGGGATCAAAGCTGATCATGGCCCCCTGCTTTCGGGCGGCGGCAATGGCGGCCCGATGGGCTTCCTTCATGGGAAAATCCCCCAAAGACACGCTGCAAAAATGCAGGGCAAATAAATCTTCAAAGCAAGCCGGCTCCAACTGCTCCGGCGTATAGAGCATATCGGCGGAGGGATTGCGGTAAAAGGAAAAGGTGCGGTTGCCGTCCTTGGCCAAACTGACGAAAGCCAAGGCGGTGTTGGCCTGCTCGGTGCGGGCCACGTAGGTGGTGTCGATGCCGAAATCCCCCAACTCTTTGAGGATTTTATCCCCGAAAGGGTCTTTCCCCAGCTGGGTCATCAGCCTGGTTTTGCCGCCCAGTTTGGCGTAAGCCCCGCAGACGTTGGCGGGGGCGCCCCCTACCGCCGGGCGGAAGGAGGTAACCTCATAAAAGGCGCATCCCTTTTCCGCCGGGATAAAGTCGATGAGGGCTTCGCCGATGGCTGCCAATACCTGTCCCATTGCAATCATCCTTTCCAAATTTTACAGGGACACGGCGCAAACCGTTCCCGTCGCCCCGGTGAGGGCATACTGCACCGGATGGGTCCGGGGATAAAAGCGGGAGGAAAACACCTGCCGCCCTCCATCCAGATATACCTCCACCGAGGAAGTATCCACTACAATTTCCAATCTGCGGCAGGCCATGCCTTTGCTCTGCCGCCGTTTCCGGCCGGCCCCCAGAGCTTCGTCGGTAAAGTCAAGGGCAAACACCCCGGTTTCCTCCTGATATTCCAGCTTCAGCCCTTCTGCCAGGGTCAGAGCAAAGCAGGGGGCGGTGCGGGTAAGCTTCAGCACACAGGCAGGGGGCAGAACCCCGTTGGAGGATACCGCCTCAGGGGGATCCAACAGCCCTTCCATCTCCCGCACCGGGCGCTGAAACAGAACTGCGTTTTCCGCCTCCACCTCCCGGGGCAGAGTCAGGCAATGCTGCCAGCCCAAATCGGTGGTGGGATTGCGGTAATCCCCATCGGGAATTCCCATCCAGCCATATAGCACCCGCCGTCCGTCGGCAGTTTGATAGGTTTGGGGGGCGTAAAAATCAAAGCCGTAATCCCATTCGGCGAACTCCCCCAACTGCCCTTCTTCCAGCCTTCCGGTTACCGGGAAATAGCCGGATTGGTATACATTCTGATACCGGTAGGGCTCATGCTGCAGCCCCTGGGGGGAAACGCTGAGAAAGCCCTGATCCCCAAGCCGGAAAAAGTCCGGGCATTCCCACATATAGCCGAAATCCGGTTTGGTGCAGCGGGAAGCAAAGGTCCAATGCGCCAGATCCTCGGAATGGTAGAGCAGCACACAGCCATGATCGGACCGGGTCCGTGCCCCCAGCACCATCTTCCAAATCCCCTCTTCCTTCCACACCTTGGGGTCCCGAACATGACAGGAGCAGTCCGCCGGATAATCCCCATTGCGCAGCAGCACCCGCTTCGGGCTCATGGTGCTTCCGTCGAGGGTGGTGACGGCGATCACATTGGCCTGCCGCCCGGAGAGGATATAGTCGTGCTCCCCCGGCTCCTTGACATTGCCGGTGTAAAACAGGCGGATCTCATGGGGCAGCACCACGGCGCTGCCGGAATACACCCCGCTGCGGTCCTCCGGCAGATCGGGGAAGAGCACCGTTTCCTCCTCCGACCAATGAAAGAAATCCTTGCTGGTGCGGTGGGCCCAGCATTTTCGTCCGCCTCCGGCAGGGTCGTCGGGGCTGGACTGATAGTAAAGCTGATGCAGCCCGCCGAAATCGCTCAGGCCGTTGGGGTCGTTGAGCCAACCGGCCTTTGGCTCCACATGGAGCAGCTGACGCCAGGGATGGTTCATACTCACTCACTCCTGTCTCCCAATTCCAGCAGGGGCTCCATAGCCTGAACCTCTCCCTGGGCTTTGGGGGTAATGGCGGAAAATTCATCGGAATTGGTCACAATCACCGGCGTCACGGTCTGATAGCCCTTGGAGCGAAGGAACGCCGGATCAAAGGTAATCAGGGTCTGGCCGGGGGATACTTCTTCCCCTTCCTCCACAAAGGCGGTGTATCCTTCTCCATTGAGCTCCACGGTATTGATGCCGATATGCACCAACAGTTCCGCTCCGTTTTCCAAGGTCAGGCCGATGGCGTGATGGGTGTCAAACAAGGTGCTTACCTGGGCCTTGCAGGGGGCAACCACCTTGCCTTCCCTGGGTTCGACGGCGATGCCATCTCCCAGCACACCTTCTGCAAAGGTGGCGTCAGGCACGTCTTTTAAGGCGACGACGGTGCCGTTGAGAGGGGAAAGAATGGCGTTGGGATCCGCCAAAGCCCCCGCCGGCGCCGCAACCGGCTCTGCGGCAGTACCGGAAGATCCCTCCGCCGCAGATTTCTTATCCCGATAGAGCACCATGGTCATTAAAAATGCCACTGCAAATGCCACTGCCATCACCAGCAGATACTGCCACAGATTGGCGGTGGTGATCAGCACGCCGAACACTCCGGTGATGCCGTAAGCCGAAGCGCCCACATGAAGCAGCCCGGCCACCAAACCGCCTGCGGCGCCGCCGATGATACCGGCAATGAAGGGTTTGACAAACCGCAGGTTCACACCGAAGATGGCGGGTTCGGTGATGCCCAAAAAGGCGGAAAGCGAAGCCGGGAACGCCACAGACTTGTTCTTCCGGTTTTTGGTCTTAATGGCAAACGCCAGCGCCGCCGCACCCTGGGCCACGTTGGCCGCCGTAGCAATGGGCATCCAGGTATTCACATTGGTGGCCGAGAGCAGCCCCGCCTCCAACGCATTATACATATGATGGATGCCGGCCACCACCGTGGGGGCATACAGTCCGCCGCAAAGGGCGCCGCCAATGCCGAAGGGCAGGGCAATCAACCACTGCATGGCGGTAAGCACGCCGCTTTCCAGCCAGCTGAACACCGGGCCGATGACGGTAAGGGTGAGATACCCAGTGACGATCACCGTGACCAAAGGGGTCACAAACAGGTCGATCATTTCCGGCACGATCTTGTGCAGCCGCTTTTCCAAAAAGCTCATGAACCACACGGCAATGACCACCGGGATCACGTGCCCCTGATAGCCCACCAGATTGATGTCGTACAGGCCGAACCAGGCTTCCGCCGTGGGTATGGTTTCCGCTGTGGCCACATTCCAGGCATTGAGCAGATCCGGATGGATCATGATCATGCCGATGACTGCCCCCAAAAACATATTCCCGCCGAACGCCTTGGCGGCGCTGATGGCAATGAGGATGGGCAGGAAGGTAAACGCCGCATTGCTGAACAGATGGAAAATGGTGTAGATATCGTTTTCCGCCAGGCCGGGGATCAGGTTGGAAAAGCCCTCCAACAATCCCATCAGCAAACCGCTGGCCACAATGGCGGGAATGATGGGGACAAAAATATCCCCTAAGGTTTTAATGGCCCGCTTGTACCAGGGGGCTTTGGAAGCGGCGGCTTTTTTCACATCCTCTTTGCTGCCGCCTTCAATTCCGGCCAAGGCCACCAGTTCGTCGTAAACCTTGTTTACAGCGCCGGTGCCGATGATGATCTGAAGCTGTCCAGAAGCTTCAAATACGCCTTTGACGCCGTCTACATCCTCTACTTTTTCTTTCTGTACTTTGCTGTTGTCCGCAATCACCAGCCGCAGCCGAGTGGCGCAATGAGCGGCGCTGATGATGTTTTCCGCCCCGCCGATGCACGGCAGGATCGCCTTTGCCGTTGCCTTGTAATCCATGGGGTACATCCTTTCCTGTTTTTTCTCGAAAGCCGTGAAATCAGTTTCACGTTGTACCCTTATTATAGAGAAATCCGCCGGGAAATTCCATTGACGAACTATCTTAACTTTACCGGCGCTCTTGCAAGGTTTCACATAGTTTCAGAAGGATGCCGGTTTGTGGATTCCCGTTCCAAAATCTCATAATCCAGCCGCAGAATTTTGGAGGGAATTTCCGGATTCGCAATCTGCGCCAACAGCAGCCCGGCAGCGTCGATTCCGGCGGTTTTGTAATGGAGCCGGGCGGTGGTCAGGGCGAAAGCCGCCACCTGGCCGATTTTGGTATCCCCCACGCCGCAGATCATCATCTCATCCGGAATGGAAATGCCAAGTTCCCGGCAGCGCTGCATGGCACCGATGGCAATATTGTCGGTGGCACAGAACAAACAGTCCGGCCGCCGGGGCGCATGGAGCAGTTTTTGGGATTGGAGGTAGCCATCGTCGATGGTAAACTGGGCGGTGCACATCAACCGTGGGTCGGGGCGAAGATGAAATTCCGCCAATGCCTTTAAAAATCCCTGGTACCGCTCCTTCCCCGCCGCCTCGTCCTGGGTGGTAACCCCCAGGTAACCCGGCCGCCGGGCGCCCTGGGAAAGCATTCGTCTGGTCAGGGCATAGGCGGCGCCCAAATCGTCGTGACAGACACAGCTGTATCCCGGGTATTGCTGGCCCACAATCACCAGGGGCAGGTGCAGGGAGTCAAAAGCCAACCGGTGAGCCTGGGTGAAGATGGTGGCCAACAGAATAATGCCGTCCACCTGCCGCTGTTTGAACAGGGTGAGGTACTCCACCTCTTTGGCCGGATCGTTGGCGGTCACGCCCAACAGCAGCTGATACCCTTCCCGGGCAGTGACCCGACTGATCCCCTCGGTGACCCTGGCGCAGCTTTCACTGGACAGTTTGGGCAAAATCACGCCGATCAAACCGGTTCGATGGGTGCGGATGGAACGGGCGCTTTCGCTGGGATGGTAGCCGGTTTCCTCCACCGCTTTTTGGATCACCGCCCGTTTTTCCTCGCTGAGATAGCCGCCGTTGAAGTACCGGCTTACCGCCGCTTTGGACACCCCGGCATAGGCGGCAAATTCAGTGATGTTCATACGCTTCCCTCCTGAAATCGGTGTCATATAATCCTATTGTACCACAGCCCCGGCCCAAACGCCAGAGCAAACCAAGCCGCTCCGCCGCAAAAAAAGAACGCCCCGCTGAGACACCTTCCGTTAGGAAGGCGTTCCAAACTTTTATATGGATTTTGACATCAAAAACCAGATACACGCTATACCTGCGGACTTAAATTTTAAATTCCCCCGATCCATTTGTTGCACAGTTCAATTTCACTTTTATAGTATCGTTCCTGAAAGCTAACTGCTTCTGAGATTTTATTTTGATCGAAATTCAATTCTTCAGGTGCGGCGACCAGCATATCTTCCACATCATTATGGCGATGAACGATTCCGATAATGCAAGCTGTGTATTCTTCCACCGGAACATCTACACCAAGCAAATACACATCGAGTTCTTCCCCATCACCGCCAAACACATTAGGTATATATCCACAATTGATAGGATAGACAAATTCTGGGTGCTTTGGGTGTACGCTTCCCATAGGTCTGTCTATTTTTATATTTACCGTTTTTCCGAGATAGGATTTTACAAGTGCTTTTCTCAAAGTATAAACAATAAAATCATGTTTCCCCTGGAGATACTGTTCTCTGCCTTTGTCAACGGGAAATTGCAGGGCAAGGGATACCTTTAGATCTTCATACTCTTTTGCAACCAAAGGTGTATTGTTAAGATAATCTCTGAAATTTATATAATTTATCCATTCCATACTATTTGTACGAACAACATGAATGAAATGCGTTTGCAAATCTCCCGTACCTTCATAAAAGCTACCACAAGCAAACAACAACTGATTCCTGAGTGATGCTTGTGCATTAGGGCGATAGTAAAATCCTGCGTCTTTTAATTCTTTTTCAAAACTGAGAATGTCGTCGAAATCATGAACTGCGACTGCAATATCAATGATCGGTTTTGCCTTTATGGATAGTATAGAGGTACTTCCCACATGCTGAATGTCTTTTATCACATTACCCAATATCTGCTTCAAACGAAAAATTGTATTCTGGGCTTCCATTTCCCATTCTTTTTCGTGTTCGCACAGTTTTACCGTTCCTCGTTTTAATCCAATCATTGCCCAACCTCCCAACAGCAATAAAGTTCATATAAAGCCGTGCAATTTAAGTCTCATTTAAATTTTTTGATAGCTTCAATCATTATAGTAATTTTAATACGCAAAAAATTTTGTTCTATTATTTGAATCAATGGTAATTCCCCGTATAACTCTAATAACAATTCCATCATTCTGACGGATTATAAAAGCAAAGGAAGGCAACTTCTTTACGAAGTGCCTTCCTTTGGGGTGTTCTTTACTGCAAAGAAAAATTACTCTTCTTCGTTCCAGGAATACATTTTCCGCAGTTCCTTGCCGGTCTTTTCCAGCAGGTGTTCCGCATGGAGACGGCGAGAAGCGTTGAAGTGGGCACGGCCGTTCTTGTTCTCGGCAATCCACTTGGAAGCAAAGGTGCCGTCCTGGATCTCGCTGAGGACCTTCTTCATTTCCTTCTTGGTCTCGTCGGTGATGATGCGCTTGCCGGTCTCGTAGTCGCCGAATTCAGCGGTGTCGGAGATGGAGTAACGCATCTTGGCAAAGCCGCCCTGATAGATCAGGTCCACGATGAGCTTCATTTCGTGGATGCATTCAAAATAAGCGTTTCTGGGGTCGTAACCGGCTTCCACCAGAGTTTCAAAGCCGGCCTGCATCAAAGCAGTGACACCGCCGCAGAGGACGCACTGTTCGCCGAACAGGTCGGTTTCGGTTTCCACCCGGAAGGTGGTTTCCATCACGGCTGCACGGGCGCCGCCGATTCCGGCAGCATAGGCCAGAGCCATGTCGGTGGCACGGCCGGAAGCATCCTGCTCCACAGCGTACAGGCAGGGAACGCCCTTGCCTTCCACATACTCGCTGCGGACGGTGTGGCCGGGGCCCTTGGGGGCGATCATCACCACATCCACATCGGCCGGAGGCACGATCTGCTTGAAGTGGATGTTAAAGCCGTGGGCAAAAGCCAGGGTCTTGCCTGCGGTGAGGTAGGGAGCGATGGACTTCTTATACAGGTCAGCCTGCTTTTCGTCAGGCACCAGCATCATAATGAAATCGGCTGCCTTGGCGGCTTCTTCGGTGGTCATCACCTTCAAGCCGGCGTCCTCCGCCTTTTTCCAGCTCTTGGAACCTTCGTACAGGCCAACCACTACGTTGACGCCGCTTTCGTGCAGGTTCAGCGCATGAGCATGGCCCTGAGAACCGTAACCGATCACGGCAACGGTCTTGCCGTCCAGCAAGCTCAGGTTGCAGTCGCTTTCATAGAAAATTTTGAATGCCATGATAAATTCCTCCTAAAGAAATTTTGATCTATCATTTACCGTCCTTCATGTTGCAAAGGCATGAGAAAGGTGAATGAATCATTAAAGAACTTCGGTGCCGTGCTGCAAGGCAATGGCGCCGGTGCGGACTTCCTCCAAAATCCCGTAGGGCCGCAGCATTTCTTCCATCAGCGCCAAACGCTGGGGCGTATCGCTGAGTTCTAAGGTAAAGCTGTTGGTGCCCAGATCCGAGATTTTTGCCTGCATCAGTTGGGCGATGTCAATCAGGTCGCTGCGGTTCTTGGCGCTGCACCGCACCTTGATCAGCATCAGCTCCCGGCAGATGTCGCTGCTGGAATCCAACTGTTTGAGCTTGATCACGTCCACCATTTTGTTGAGCTGCTTGGTTACCTGCTCCACGGTGTAGTCGTCACCGTTGACAATAATGGTAACCCGGCTGACGGTGGGGTCATCGGTAACGCCAACCGCCAGGCTGTCGATGTTAAAGCTGCGGCGGGAAAACAGTCCGGAGATCCGGCTGAGCACGCCGGCGTGGTTTTCCACCAAAATGGAAATAATATGTTTCATGGTGCTTCCCTCCTCCGCTTACAATGTGGATTCGTCCGGATGTACCAGACATTCCAACAGGCAGGGGCCTTGGGTAGAGAGCAGCCACTGAATGGCTTCATCGCAGTCCGCCATGGAGGTCAGCTTTTTGGAAGCGATGCCGTAACAGGCGGCCACGCCGGCGATGTCCGGTTTGTCGCCCAGTTCCACCGCTGTTTCCCGATGGCCGAAACCACGGTCCTGCAGCTCCTTCACCATGCCCAGAAAATGGTTGTTCATCACGATGATCTTTACCGGCAGCTTGTAATAGGCCACGGTGCCCAGCTCCATCATGGACATCTGAAAGCCGCCGTCGCCGCAGACCGCCATGACCACCCGGCTGGGGTCCGCCGTCTGCACCCCGGCTGCCGCCGGAATGGCATAGCCCATGGTGCCCATGCCGCCGCTGGTCAAAAACCGGCCCCGCTTCACCTTGAAGTAGTTGGCGGCCCAGATCTGATTCTGCCCCACATCCGCCGTAAGCACGGCGTTGTCCGGGGCCTGCTGGGAAAGGCGCAGGAAGAATTCCTTGGGGTTGACGTAAGCTTCCTCGCTGCCCAAAGAACGGGTGGAGTTGCGGCTGCGCAGATCCACCAGCCGGGCCAGCCATTCCTCACAGCAGAGATAAGGCACCTGCTCGCTCAAAGCGTTCAACACCTGCCGGGCGTCCCCCACGATGGGAATGTCCACCGCAATGTTTTTGCCGATCTCCGCCGGGTCGATATCCAGATGGATCACGGTGCAGTCCCGGGCAATGATGCCGGTATCCTTGATAGAACGGTCCCCCGCCCGGGCGCCGGCAATGAGAAGCGCATCGGCGTGGGCCAATGCCTGGTTGGCGCTGCCCACTCCGTGGGTGCCGATCATGCCCATGTAATAAGGATCGTCGTCACGAACAGCGCCCTTCCCCATCAGGGTGGTGACCACCGGGATGCCGGTTTTGGCGGCAAGCTTGTTTAATTCTTCCACGGCGCCGGCGGCAAAAATACCGCCCCCTGCCACAATCAATGGCCGCTTGGATTTTTTCAGCGCCGCCGCCGCACGGGTGATCTGCCGGGCATTGCCCACCACTGTGGGCTTATAGCTGCGCATGGAAATGGTTTCGGGATATTCAAAATCAATGGTCTGGTTTTGAATATCGGTGGGCACATCAATCACCACCGGACCGGGGCGTCCGGTCCCCGCCAGATAAAAGGCCTCTTTGAAAATCCGGGCAATCTGACTGCCGTCCTTCACGATGTAGCTGTATTTGGAAAAAGGCTCCACAGCGCCGGTGATGTCCGCTTCCTGGAACACATCCTTGCCCATCTGATCGCTGTTTACCTGGCCGGTAATGCATACCAGGGGAATGGAATCCATATAAGCGGTGGCAATGCCGGTAATCAGGTTCAGCGCACCGGGGCCGGAAGTGGCAATGCATACCTGGGGGCGGCCGGTCACCCGGGCCAGCCCATTGGCGCAGTGCCCACCCATCTGTTCCTGACGAATCAGCAAATGCTCAATGGGACTGCTGAGTAACGCATCGTAAAAAGGACAGATGGCGGCTCCGGGGTAGCCAAATACCGTCTGAATCTGTTCCTGTTCCAGACATTTCACCATCGCCTCTGCAACCGTCATCTTCATGGGCGTCTTTGCCTCCTTATAAAAATATTGTTTATT
>CASDQY010000048.1 GCA_949282975.1 uncultured Oscillospiraceae bacterium
AAAGATCCAGTCAATACCGTTTTTCTCTAAGCCGCATGAAAAGATATGTTCCACATTTCAGCGAGAAGAGACAAAAAAATAAATCGGAGCAAAGCGAACTTTGCTCCGACGTGGCGGAGAAGGAGGGATTCGAACCCTCGATGCGCTATCAACGCATACACGAGTTCCAGTCGTGCGCCATAAACCGGGCTAGGCGACTTCTCCATATTTTCCTGCCTCAGCAGACAGCTTTTATATTATAGCCCGCCCCATTTCATTTGTCAACCCCTTTTTCTGATTTTTTTGCTTGTGGGAAACCTTTCTGTCTGTTTTTGAGAAGTTTTCATTTTTTGAAAAGAAACAGTTGTATTTTCATGAATATTTTGTTAAAATGGAGTACGTCTGATAGAAAAAACTTGGCAGAAGGGAGAACTATCATGGAAGCATTCCAAAATATTCTATCTAACATCGACGATTTCGTGTGGGGAGTTCCGCTGATTGTTTTGATTCTTGCTACCGGAATCTATCTTACCATTCGGGTGGGGGCTTTGCAGATCCGGCATCTTCCCCTGGCGCTGAAATATATGGTAAAGAACGAAGAGGGCGGCACCGGCGAAGTCAGCAGCTTCGGCGCACTCTGCACCGCCATGTCCGCCACCATCGGCACCGGAAATATTGTGGGCGTGGCCACCGCATTGGTGGCAGGCGGTCCCGGGGCGCTGTTTTGGATGTGGGTCGCCGCCCTGTTTGGCATGGCTACCAAGTATTCCGAAGGGCTGCTGGCCATCAAATACCGGAAAATTGATGCGGACGGCCATGTGCTGGGCGGACCGTTCTACTACATTCTGGACGGTTTGGGCGAAAAGGTACGGCGCTTCAAGCACGCTGGCACTCGAAAAGTCTTTGGTGCAATCGTAAAAATTCTGGCTGTTTTATTTGCCATCTTCGGCGCCTGCGTGGGCCTGCTGGGAATCGGCACCTTTACCCAGGTCAACAGCATTTCCAGCGCTGCGCAAAGCTTTTTTGACCCCAATATGCAAAACACCGTCACCATCTTCGGCATGGAATATTCCTGGAGCGTCATCATCACCGGCCTGCTGGTGACCCTGGCATCTGCTTTGGTCATTATCGGCGGCTTAAAGAGGATTGCAAAAATCAGCACGGTCGTTGTGCCCTTTATGGCCATCTTTTATGTATTGGCTTGCCTGGTGATTCTGTTCTGCAACATCCAGCGGCTGCCGGATGCCTTTGTCAGCATCATCCGAGGCGCCTTTGGCCTGGATGCCATGGCCGGCGGCGCACTGGGCGCCGTCCTGGTGGCAATGCAGCGAGGTATTTCCAGAGGCATTTTCAGCAACGAAGCGGGTCTTGGCTCTGCCCCCATTGCGGCAGCGGCCGCCCAGACCAATGAACCGGTTCGGCAGGGTCTGGTAAGCATGACCGGCACCTTTGTTGACACCATTATCATCTGCACCATGACCGGCTTGACCATTTTGATGATGGGAAGCCATGATATCGGCCTGGACGGCGTAGACGTAACCATCAACGCCTTCACCCAGGGCCTTCCCTTCTCGGAATCCATTGCTTCTCTGTGTTTGACCATCTGTCTGATTTTCTTCGGCTTCACCACCATCCTGGGGTGGAACTATTACGGCGAACGCTGTGTGGATTTCCTCTTCAAAGGAAAGAAGGCGGCCATTTTAACCTATCGGTGGCTGTACATTCTGGCGATCTTTATTGCCCCTTATATGACGCTGGAAGCGGTTTGGACCATCGCCGACATCTTTAACGGCTTAATGGCCCTGCCCAACCTGATTGCTTTGATCTTCCTAAGCGGAGTCATCGCCAAGGAAACCAAGAGTTATTTTGACCGGCTCAATCATCGAACGCTGCGATAAAAATCATGTGAATGATAAAACTCCCGGAGACCATCGCCACCGGGAGTTTACTTTATCAAGATTTATTTTTGGTTTCCCAAAGCAGTCCAACCGGATTAGTACAGTTTCCGCTTGTCGATAACCCGAACCGCCTTGCCTTCGCTTCGGGCGATGGATTTGGGCTCTACCAGACGGACCTTCACCTGAATGCCCAGCATATTCTTCAGCCCCTGCACCAAATGGCTTTCCAGCGTGGCAATTTCCGCCGGATCGGTGGTATAACGGTCCGCAGGCTGCTCGACAAAGACACCGATGGTATCGGTGGTGCCCACACGGTCCACAATAATCTGATAGTTTGCGGGATAACCCTGATTGATCAGCACCGCTTCGATCTGAGACGGGAACACATTAACGCCCTTGATGATCATCATGTCGTCGCTGCGGCCCATGGGTTTGCTCATCTTCACATGGGTCCGTCCGCAGGAACACTTTTTCCGGGTGAGGACACAGATATCACGGGTGCGATAACGAAGCAGCGGGAACGCTTCTTTGTCCAGGCAGGTAAATACCAGTTCCCCCTTGCTCCCCTCCGGAAGCACCTCCCCGGTATCGGGATCGATGATTTCAGCATAGAAGTGGTCTTCGTTGATGTGCATGCCGGTTTGTTCGCTGCATTCAAAGGAAACGCCGGGACCGGAAATTTCGGTCAGGCCGTAGATGTCATAGGCTTTGATCCGCAGGGATTTTTCAATATCACGGCGCATTTCTTCGGTCCAGGCCTCAGCGCCGAAGATGCCGGCTTTCAGTTTAATCTGATCGATGACGCCACGCTCATGGATGGATTCCGCCAGATATGCGGCATAAGACGGCGTGCAGCAGAGAATGGTGGAGCCAAGGTCGGTCATGAACTGAATCTGACGCTCCGTATTACCGGAGGACATAGGCAGGGTCAGGCTTCCCAGCATATGGGAGCCGCCGTTCAAGCCGGGGCCGCCGGTAAACAGGCCGTAGCCGTAACATACATGAACCACGTCGTCTTTGGTTCCCCCTGCCGCCACAATGGCTCTGGCGCAGCATTCGTCCCACAAGTCGATGTCGTGTTGGGTATAAAAAGCCACCACCCGTTTGCCGGTGGTGCCGCTGGTGGACTGGATTCGCACACAGTCGGTCAGCGGTACTGCCACCAAACCGTAGGGATAAGCGTCCCGCAAATCGTCCTTGGTGAGAAAAGGCAGTTTTTTAATATCGTCCACGCTATGGATGTCTTCCGGCTTTACGCCTTTTTCATCCATCTTTGCCCGGTAATACGGCACATGATCATAGACGTGACGCACCTGTTTGACAATTTTTTCATTCTGCAGCTTACGGATTTCTTCGTAAGGCATTAGCTCCACTTCAGGCTGAAAATATCGTTCCATTGTGAATACCTCTCTTTGTGTGACTCTTTGCAGCCCTGGGCCACAAACAAGTTCATTTTAACATTTTCCGCCTTTTTTGTAAACCATGACGACATATTTTGTCAAATAGTCCAAGTAATATTTAATTTCAAACAAAATCATGCAAATATTTTAAAATGATTCGTTGACATTCTCCTTTTACTGCGTTATAATATCGTGGTGCGGAGATTTTTTGTCCCTTCGCTTCAACGAATAAAAGCGCAAAAGCTTTAAAGCAGCAAAAGTGAGGAAGTCAATCATGCCTATTACCGATCTGTTGGAACGAAACTGTAAATTATACGGAAACGACATTGCTTTGGTGGAAATCAATCCGGAACGCAAGGAAACCCGCCGGATCACCTGGAAAGAATATGAATTGATCGAACCCAGCCGTTCCCCCTATTACCGCCGGGAGATCACCTGGAGCGTGTTCAATGAAAAGTCCAACCGATTTGCCAATATGCTGTTAAGCCGGGGCGTCCGCAAGGGCGATAAAGTAGCCATCTTGCTGATGAACTGCCTGGAATGGCTTCCGATTTACTTCGGCATTTTAAAAACCGGTGCACTGGCTGTTCCGCTGAATTTCCGGTATTCTGCAGAGGAAATTGAATACTGTCTCAATCTGGCGGAGGTGGATGTCCTGGTGTTCGGGCCGGAATTCATCGGCCGTGTGGAAGAAATTGCCGACCGCATCGGTCAACACCGGCTGCTGTTTTATGTAGGGGACGGCTGCCCTTCCTTTGCGGAAAAGTATAACGCTTTGTGCGCTAACTGCTCCAGCCAGCCCCCCTTGATCCGCATTGAGGATTCCGACGATGCCGCCATCTATTTTTCTTCCGGCACCACCGGATTCCCCAAGGCGATTCTTCACAACCACGAAAGCTTGATGCACGCCTGCCGTGTGGAGCAGAACCATCACCGTACCACCAAAGACGATGTGTTTCTCTGCATTCCTCCCCTATACCATACCGGCGCCAAAATGCATTGGTTCGGCAGCCTGCTGGAAGGAGGAAAAGCGGTGCTGCTCCGGGGCACAAAACCGGAATTCATTCTGGATGCCGTCAGCAAGGAACGGTGCACCATTGTTTGGCTGTTGGTTCCCTGGGCCCAGGATATTCTGGACGCTTTGGATCGGGGCGACATCCGTTTGGAGGATTACCAATTAGACCAATGGCGTTTGATGCACATCGGCGC
>CASDQY010000049.1 GCA_949282975.1 uncultured Oscillospiraceae bacterium
ACGGCGCTTTCCTGTTTTCTCTCAGGAACGCAAGACTTATTTTACTGCATAAACTGCCTCTTGTCAAGAACTTTTTCAAACAAGTCAGAATTTGAAAGAAAAAATGAATTTTTTCAGTGCAAAGGGATTTCTTGCCGCAAACCATTGGCTTTTTGTTTGCCCTGTGCTTTTTCCAAAAATCCCAGCGGTTTGGCGGCTTTGCACATAGGGTATTTGGTGTTTTGCAGCAGCGCCATGAAGAAAAGAATCTGTTCTTATTTTATGAGAGGCTGGTGGCAGAACCAGAATACGTGGGTTTTGATGGTGGCGCAATTCGGTATAGGTCTTCTCACAGGAAGGCGAAAATTATTGCTCCAATCTTGCAACCGTCATCACCTTGTGTTAAAATATAAAATAAGGCTTTTTGTAAGGTCCTCTTCCCGCTTTGGGGAGCGGACCATTTTGTAACTTTGGTGAGAAAAGAGGAATGTGAAATGGCGTTTTCCCGCTGGCGGCTGCGGCCGGTAGAGCAACAACAGGCGGAGGAATTGGCGGAACAGTATGCCCTCCCGCCGTTTTTGGCCCGGCTTTTGGTGGGAAGAGGCGTCACTCGGCCGGATCAGGTGCAGCAGTTTTTGCAGCCCCAGTCCGCAGTGTTGGAAGATCCTCTGACGCTTCACGGCATGGACACGGCGGTAAAACGGATTCGCAAAGCCCTGGAAACCGGGGAACGGATTGCGGTCTATGGGGACTATGATTGTGACGGCATCACCGCAACTGCATTGCTTACGGATTATCTTTCCGCTTTGGGCGGGCAGGTCATCCCGATGCTGCCCCACCGGCAGGGGGAGGGCTACGGCCTGAACCGTTTGGCCTTAGACCGCTGCAAGGAGCAGGGAATCACTCTGCTGATTACGGTGGATAACGGCATTTCGGCGTTGGATGAAGTGGAATACGCCAATGGTCTGGGCATGGAGGTGATTGTCACCGATCACCATGTTCCCGGCGCCAGGCTTCCCGATGCTTTAGCGGTCATTGACCCTCATCTGGAACCGGACTGTACGCCCTTCTGCGGCGCCGGGCTGGCATTGATGCTGGCGGCGGCGCTGGAAGACGGGGATGTGGATTTTATTTTAGATCAATATGCCGATCTGGCGGCCCTGGGAACCATCAGCGATGTGGTGCCTCTGGTGGAAAGCAATCGGGCTTTGGTGCAGCGGGGACTGCCTTTGCTCGGGCAGGGACAACGCCCCGGTATCGCCGCCTTGTTACAGGCGGCGGGGATTTCTGCACAAACGCCCCTTACCGCCCAGCAGGTGGCTTTTGGCTTGGGACCGAGGATCAACGCCGCCGGACGGATGGCAGAGCCGGAATTGGCTTTCAACCTGCTTACCACCGACGATCCCCAGCAAGCGGATTCTTTGGCCATACAGTTGGAGGACTGCAACCGCCTTCGCCGCCAACAGGAAGAGGCCATGCTGGAGGATGTAAAAGCCCTGGCGGCGGAAAATCCCGGTTTGTTGCGCCGGAGGGTGCTTTGCTTTGCCAAAGAAGGCTGGCACCCCGGCATCATCGGCATTGCGGCGGCCCGGCTCTGTGAGTTATATGGCCGTCCGGTGATGCTGCTCAGCGGCCGGGACGGCGTGTATACCGGTTCGGCCCGAAGCGTGGGAGAGTTCCATCTCTATCAGTGCCTGTTAAGCTGTGATGAACTTTTGCTGCGGTACGGCGGCCACCGGCAGGCCGCCGGCTTTACCCTGTCCCGGGAAAATCTGGAAGCATTTGTCCGGCGGATCGAGGAATACGCCGCCGGTCAGCCTTTGGCACAGTCGGAGCTTTGGCTGGACGGAGCCCTCTCCCCCCAGGATCTTACCGTGGAACAGATGGAAAAACTGGCTGCCCTGGAACCGTTTGGAGAAGCCAATCCGGTTCCGGTATTTCTTCTTCGCCGGGTGCAGGCGACGGCATTGGAACCCATCGGGGAAGGAAAGCATACCCGTTACCGCATGGATTGGATGGGCACCCGCTTTACGGCGGTGCAGTTTCGAACCACACCCCAGCAATCCTTTGTGCAGCCCGGCCGGGAAGTGGATCTGGCGGCGGAAGTAAATCTCAACCAGTTCCGGGGCCGAAAATACCTTTCGGTGCGGATTTTGGAGCTTCGCCCCAGCGGGCTGAAGCAAACCCTGCTGCTGAACGGGTGGCATTATTATTTTCGCTTTTTCTGCGGGGAAACCCTCTCCGCCGGCGTGGCGCAGAGAGCTCTTCCCACCCGGGAGCAGGCGGGGTTGGTGTACCGTTTGCTGCAAAAACGCCCCGGTTGTTCGCCGGAACAGCTTTACTGTTTTTTATACGATAAAATCAATTATTTTTCCTTCCGTGTCTGTCTGGATTTGATGGAGGAAGCGGGGCTGATTCATCCGCTTCCGGAAGGAGGCTACCTGCTTCGGCAGGGAGGGGGCAAGGTGGAACTGCTGCAAATGCCTTCCGCTTTGCGTCTGAAACAATTCGGAAAGGGGGACACGGAGGATGAGTGAACAAAAACCAACCGGCGCCATGCGGCAAAAACTGTGGGATCAGCTGGTGGAACGATTGCAAAAATACGGCAGGCCGTATGACATGGGTCTGATTTCCAAGGCCTATGATCTGGCGTGGGAGGCTCATGAAAATCAAAAAAGGGTCAGCGGAGAACCTTACATCATCCATCCGGTAAACGTCAGTTATATTCTGGCGGATATGGGGATGGATACGGAATGTATCTGCGCCGCCCTGCTCCACGATGTGGTGGAGGACACCTCGGTGACCCTTACGGAGCTTCAGGAACGGTTTGGCAAAGAGATTTCCCTGCTGGTGGACGGGGTCACCAAATTGGGCAAAGTGCCTCTGACCACCAAAGAAGAGCAGCAGGCGGAAAACGTTCGCAAAATGCTCCTGGCCATGAATCAGGACATCCGAGTGGTGATCATCAAGCTGGCGGACCGGCTGCACAATATGCGCACCCTGCAATATATGCGCCCGGAAAAACAGTTGGAAAAATCTCTGGAGACCATGGAAATCTACGCTCCCATCGCCAACCGCCTGGGGATGCAGGCGGTGAAGGAGGAGCTGGAGGATCTGGCCATCCGTTATCTGGACCCGGTGGCCTGCCAGGAAATTGATTCCACTTTGGCCATGAAAACCGATGGACGCAATGCCTTGCTGGAATCCATTAAAGAGCGGATCCATCAGCGTTTGGAGGAAAACCATATTAACGCCCAGATCTTTGGACGGATCAAGTCCCTTTACGGCATCTATCGCAAGGTGTTCATTGCCGGGCGAAGCTTTGATGAGGTGTACGACGTTTACGCCGTGCGGGTGATTGTGGATACGGTGGCGGACTGCTACAGTGTTCTGGGGCTGATGCACGAGATGTTCACCCCCATTCCAAACCGGTTTAAGGATTATATCTCCACCCCAAAGCCAAACCTTTACCAATCCCTTCACACCACGGTGCTGGGGAAGGAGGGCATTCCCTTTGAAATCCAGATCCGCACCTGGGAGATGCATTACACCGCTGAATACGGCATTGCCGCCCACTGGAAATACAAAGAAGGCATTCAGGGCCGGGATAGAAAATGGGAAGACCGGCTGGCCTGGATCCGCCAGATCATCGAAGCCCAGCAGGACGGGGACAAGGATGAAATCGTCAAGGCCATCAAAACCGATCTGGCCCCGGAGGAAATCTATGCCTTCACCCCCAAAGGGGATGTGAAGTGCCTTCCGGCCGGATCTACTGTGATCGACTTTGCATACTCCATTCACAGCGCCGTGGGCAATAAAATGATCGGCGCCAAGGTGGATGGAAGGATGGTGCCCTTTGATTATAAGATCGAAACGGGGCAGATCATCGAGATCCTGACCACCAAATCCATCACCCACGGCCCAAGCCGAAGCTGGCTGCAGATTGCCAAGACCGGGGAAGCCCGGAGTAAAATACGCCAGTGGTTTAAAAAGGAACGCCGGGAAGAGAATATTGTGGAAGGCAAGCTGGAGCTGGATCGGGAGTTAAAGCGCAATTACATCCGCCCGGATAAAGAATACCACAACGAACTGATCCAGTATCTGATCCAGCGTTACCATTTTGACAACGAAGACGACCTTTACGCCGCCATCGGCTACGGGGGCATCGTCCTCAGTAAGATCATGCCCCGGATCAAGGAAAACTACGTCCGGGCCGTGCGGGAAAAGGAAAAGGAGGACGCCCAGCGTGCTGCGGCGGAACCTGCTACCCAGCCCGGCCCCGGCGGCGATGTGGTGGTGGAGGGGATTCAAAACTGTCTGGTGCGGTTTTCCCAGTGCTGCAACCCTCTGCCGGGGGATGATATTGTGGGTTTTGTAACCCGTGGTCATGGGGTGAGCATCCATAAGCGGGACTGCCCCAATGTGCAGAGCTCCCTCAGCGACCCGGAGCAGAAGGATCGCTGGGTTACCGTCCATTGGACCGGCGACGTCATCAAGGACTACCGCTGCACCCTGGACATTGTCGCCCGGGACCGGGACGGCCTGTTGGCCGACGTTACCCTGGCCCTGGCGGGAATGCGGGTGCCGTTAAGGGAGTGCAGCGCCCGGCAGCTGAAAAACGGCAACGCCATTTTGATCATTACCATCTCCATTCAAGGGGTGGAGCATCTCAAGCGCATTATGCAGAAACTCAGCAAGGTCCAAAGCGTAATTTCGGTAGAGCGCAGCGGAAAGTAATATCATGCAGTGACACAGTAAGGAAAGAGATATGAATCAAATCAAATGTCCCAAGTGCGGCGAAGTGTTTCAGGTGGATGAATCCGGCTATGCCGCCATTGCCCGGCAGGTGCGGGACCAGCAGTTTCAAAAGGAAATTCGCCAGCGGGAGCAGCAGTTTGAGCGGGAAAAAGAATCCGCCCTTCAACTGAAGGAAGCGAAAACCAGGGAAGAATTCCAAACCCTGCTTCAGCAGCAGGCGGAAGAAATCGCCGGTTTAAAAACCAGGCTGGAAGAAGCCTCCATTCACCAAAAGCTGGCGCTGGAAAGCGCTTTGCGGGAAAAGGACAGGGAACTGGAACAACAGCAGCAGAAAATCCTGAAGCTGGAAGGCCGATTGGAGTCCAGCGAAAAAGACCAAAAGCTTGCTGTAGGGGAAGCGGTGCGCCAAAAAGAGCAGGAAATCAGCCAAAAGCAGGAAAGTATTGTCCGGCTCCAAGCTCAGGTGGATCAGGCGGCCCAGCAGCAGAAGCTGATGGAAGAGGAGCTGAAAAAGCGCTACCACCAGCAGCTCAAAGATAAGGACGAACTGATCGCCTATTACAAAGACTTCAAAGCCCGCCAGTCCACCAAAATGATTGGGGAAAGCCTGGAGCAGCACTGCGAAACCGAATTCAACCGCCTGCGGGCTACCGGCTTTCAGCATGCGTACTTTGAAAAGGACAACGATGCCCGCACCGGCAGCAAAGGGGACTATATTTTCCGGGAAACGGACGACAGCGGCACGGAATTTATCTCCATTATGTTTGAGATGAAAAACGAGATGGATTCCACCGCCACCAAAAAGAAAAACGAAGATTTCCTCAAGGAACTGGATAAGGACCGCCGGGAGAAAAACTGCGAATACGCTGTGCTGGTATCCCTGCTGGAACCGGACAGCGAGCTTTACAATTCCGGCATTGTGGATTTTTCCCATCGGTATCCCAAAATGTATGTGATCCGGCCGCAGTTTTTCATTCCCATGATCACTCTGCTTCGTAATGCGGCGATGAATTCCCTGGGGTATCGCCGGGAGCTGGAACAGGTTCGCAATCAGAACATTGATATCTCCAATTTTGAGCGGGATATGAACGAGTTCAAGGATAAGTTTTCCCGGAACTTCCGCCTGGCCAGTGATCGGTTTCATAAAGCCATTGACGAAATTGATAAAACCATCGACCATCTGAATAAAACCAAAGAAGCGCTGCTCTCTTCGGAAAACAATCTTCGCCTGGCCAACAATAAGGCGGAGGATTTAACCATCAAGCGGTTGACCAAAAACAACCCAACCATGAAGGCAAAGTTTGAGCAGCTCCATCAGGAAGAAAACAGTTAAGAAAGGGGAACCATTCATGCGGGCAGTTTTGCAGCGGGTGCAGTCCGCTTCGGTGGAAATTGCGGGGAAGGACACCCGCTCCATCGGCCGGGGCCTGGTGGTCCTGCTGGGCGTTATGGAAGGGGATACGCAAAGCGACGCCCAACTGTTGGCTAAGAAAATCGCCCAGATGCGGATCTTTTCCGACCAGGAGGGCAAGATGAACCTGTCGCTGGAACAGGTGGGCGGGGAGGCCCTGGTGGTGAGCAACTTCACCCTGGGGGGCGATTGGCGAAGCGGCCGCCGCCCCAGCTTTATCCGTTCCGCCCGACCGGAACAGGCCGTTCCCCTTTATGAATACTTTATTGCCCAGCTTGGCCGGTATGAAATCAAAAGCGTCCAAACCGGAACGTTTGGGGCGGATATGCAGCTGCATCTCATCAACGACGGTCCGGTGACCCTGATGATGGACAGCCGGATGGAAGGAGTCTGAACCATGGAAATCCTTGCCTTGAAATTGGGTATGATTCAAACAAACTGTTATGTTGTGGGCACGAAGCAGAATAACGCCGCCGTCATTGATCCCGGCGACAATGCGCCCAAAGTCCTTTCCCTGCTTCGGGAAAAGGGCTGGACCTTGAAAAAAATCCTTCTTACCCACGGCCATTTTGACCACGCCATGGCGGTGAACGATCTGGTGAAGGCCACCGGGGCTCAGGTGTATATTCATCCGTTGGATCAGGAGCTGATCACGGACCCTGAAAAGTTTTACGTTTTTCACCAGCATTTCGGGGACTTTCACCCCATTTCCGCCAACTCCCTGGAGGATGGCCAGGATGTGGTTTTGGACGAGCTTACCTTCCACTGCATCCATACCCCCGGCCATACCAAAGGAAGCTGTGTGTTCCTCTGCGGGGATATTATGTTCAGCGGAGACACGCTCTTTGCCGGGAGCTGCGGCCGCACCGATTTTTACGGCGGCAGCCATGCGCAGATCATCCAGTCTCTCCACAAACTGGCGGATCTGGAAGGGAATTACCGGGTGCTGCCCGGCCACGACGAAGAAACAACATTGGACTACGAACGGAAAACCAACCCCTATCTGGGAAGGATAAGCTATGACGACTTCTTCTGAAACTGCGCCGGTTCAGGCGTTCCACCATTTTGAAATCACTTTGGTGCTGGCGGGGCACCCCTATAAATACGAAACCGAAGCCACCGCCAAAATCTTTCTCCCTTTCGTCCGGTTTTCATTCTGTTATGAGGATTGCCTGCCGGAGGGGGAGTATGTTTATACCAAACTGGAGCCCGCAGGGGAGCAGAACCGCCTGATGGTCTCTCTCAACATCCGGGACAAAACCCTTACCCGGGATCGGTTGGTGGACGCCGGTTTGGACGATAAGGAAACCGAGCACCTTTTGGCGGAACTGCTTTACGATACCTTTGTGGAGCTGACCGGCATTACGCCCCAGTGGGGAATGTCCACCGGGATTCGTCCGGTAAAGACCATGGAGAAGCGGCTGGCCGCCGGGGATACCATGGAACAGGCAGAGGAATATTTTCGCACCCGGTTTCACGCCGGCGAAAAAAAGATCGCCCTCTGCCGCACCATTGTGGAGCAGCAGCGGCCCATTTTGGCCAATAACACTCCTGAAAGCGTCAGCGTGTATATTGCCATTCCCTTTTGCCCCAGCCGCTGCCGGTACTGCTCCTTCGTCAGCCATTCCACTGCCGGGGCCAAATCCAAGGCGCTGCTGGCGGAGTATTTGGAAAAGCTGTTGGTGGAAATCTGCCTGCTGAGGGATAAAATACAGCAAAACCATCTTCGCCTTCATACCGTCTACATCGGCGGAGGCACGCCCACCACTTTGTCCGCTGCTCAGCTGGACCGTCTGCTGACCTGTGTGGCGGAATGCTTCCCGGTGGGAGAGTTGGAAGAGTTTACCGTGGAAGCCGGCCGCCCGGATACCATTACCCCCCAAAAGCTGGAGGTGATGCGCTCCCATGGGGTAAATCGTGTTTCGGTAAATCCCCAAAGCTTTAATGATAACGTGCTGGCCTTGTCCCAGCGTCCCCATACCGCCGCTCAGGCCATCGAAGCCTTTCAGATGGCGAAGGAAGCGGGTTTTCAGGTGGTAAATATGGATTTCATCGCCGGTCTGCCGGGAGATACCTTGGAATCTTTTTGCCGCTCTTTGGATACCGCCATTGCCCTGGACCCCGGCAACATCACCGTTCATACCCTGACCATCAAGCGCAGCGCCGATCTTTTTGTGCAGCAGCAGTTTGATCTTTCCGGCGGGCAGATGCAGGTGGGGGAGATGGTGGAGTATGCCTACGACGCTTTGACCAAAGCGGGATATCTGCCTTATTACCTCTATCGCCAGAAGAATACCCTGGACAATCTGGAAAACGTGGGTTACGCCAAGCCCGGCATGATCTGTGCTTACAACATTTACATGATGGACGAGGTGCATTCGGTGCTGGCGGCCGGCGGGGGAGCGGTGACGAAACTCATCCGCCCGGGAGAAAAGAAGGTTCACCGGATTTTCAACCACAAATACCCCTTTGAATATGTCACCCGGTTTGAAGAGCTCCTTCAGCGCAAGGAAGAAATCGACCGTTTTTACCGGCAAGGGGAATCTTGTTAGACAAATGTTCATAAATTACTCTTGAAACTTGGAAATAAACTGGGTATAATGAACCTAGAAACAGATCTGGAAAGGAGCTTTTACCATGGGATTGGATGAGATTAAGGACGTTGCCAAGGATTTTGCGGATAAGGCCGTAACGAAAACCGGGGAAGTTGTGGAGGTTTCCAAGCTGCGGCTGGAGCTTTCCAAGCAACAGGGGCGGCTGCGTGGGCTTTACCAAAGGCTCGGCAGCAGTGTATACAGCATGAAGGAAAAGGATTATGAGGATCCCGATCTGATCGACAATCTCTGTCAGGATATTAAGGAAAATCTGAAAATTCAGAAAAAATTGCAGGGCCAGATTGCCGCATTGAAAAAAATGTCGGTGTGTCCCGTCTGCGGCAGCCGCAATCCCATGGACAGCATTTACTGCAACCAGTGCGGTTCCCGGCTGAAGCAGGAGTTTCAGCAAAACGCCAAGGAGGAATCCGCTTCGGAAGCGGAGCCTGCCGACGAATAAGTAAATGTAAGCCGAAGCAGTCCACATCCGGATGCTTCGGCTTTTGCCATAGCAAGATAATGCCCAAAGTCCGTTATGGCGGACTTTGGGCATAGAGATTATCGGCGAAGATCAGCGTTCCAGTCCAGGATAATTCCGGTTTGGCCGTCCACTTCAAATTCGTAATACATGTCGTTGTAGGACAGGCTGCCTTCATAGCGAAAGCGGCCGTCATCCCTTTCCTGCCGGATTTGAATGTCGGAAGCCGGTGCACCGGGCACCTTTTGCTGTACCAGCGCCCGGACCTCATCCTCCGATACCGACTGCTCCGGCTGCTGGTAGGCCCATTCTTCCCGAACCTCGTAATCGGTTCCCACAATGCTTCCATCAGCAATGGCGATTTCGTAGTCGTAATCACCATAGTCGGTTTCAAATTCAATGTCGTAGATTGGGATGCCGTTATCTCCATCCCGCTCCACCTTTACATTGTATGCTTCCCCTTGGGATACGCCGGCGTGCTCCAGGACAGTGGTCAGGGCATCGTCCCGGGAAATTTCCCCGCCGGAAGAAGCCTGGTCCTGACCGGAGGCATCCTGGGTGCCGGAAGCAGACCCGCCGGAAGCGGTTTGATCCTGGGAGCCCTGGGAAGCAGAGCTGGTCGTCTGGTTTTGCGCAGGAAGCTGAATCACGCATCCGCTTAAGCAGAACGCACACGCTGCCGCCAAAATGCCAATGAGAACTCGTTTGAACATAACGTCACCTGCTTTCCAAAAAGATTAACTCTATTATACCATAAAAAATCCGTTGGGTTTCCACTGGTTTTCGCCGCTAGGCGAAATGCCGCCGTTGCTTTTTGGCGGCAAAGTGGGAACCGTAATGATTGCCTTCGGCAATCATTATAGCATACATTCTCCTCCCTTTCCAGCCTTTGTTTTCCGGTCGCTTAATGGAAGTGACCGTATTGTTGTGCGGAAACTGGGAGAAAGATTTCAGCCATAAAAGGAGGAATGCTGGATGTTTTGGGTGTTGTTTGCGCTGGGTTCTGCGTTTTTTGCGGGGATTACTGCGGTGTTGGCGAAGATCGGAATGCAGACCGTGCCCTCTAATTTGGCTACCGCTCTGCGCACCGTTGTTGTGCTGGCCTTTTCCTGGCTGATTGTATTTATATCCGGCTCACAAACCCAGCTTTCACAAATTTCCGGCAATACGCTGTTGTTTCTGGTGCTGTCCGGGCTTTCCACCGGGGCTTCCTGGCTGTGTTATTTCAGGGCTTTGAAGTTGGGGGATGTGAATAAAGTCGCTCCCATCGACAAATCCAGCACGGTTTTGACCATACTGCTGGCGCTGATCTTTTTGGGAGAACCCATTTCTTTTCCCCAGGTCTTGGGAATTCTGGGCATCGGAATCGGAACCCTCTTAATGATTACCAAAAAAGAAGGTGAAACATCCAAACCCCACAGCAAACAATGGCTGGTTTTTGCCCTTCTCTCCGCTGTGTTTGCCAGCTTAACCTCCATCTTTGGAAAGATTGGAATCGAAAACATTGATTCGAATTTGGGCACCGCAATCCGCACCATAGTGGTTTTGGCAATGGCCTGGATTCTGGTTTTCATCACCGGCGAGCAGAAAAAAATCCCGTCGATCTCCCGCAAAAGCTGGGTGTTTCTCATTCTTTCCGGCCTTACAACCGGATTGTCCTGGCTGTGTTACTATCGTGCCCTGCAAGACGGTCCGGCCAGCGTGGTGGTTCCCATTGATAAACTCAGCATTTTGGTCACCATCCTGTTCTCCGGTTTGATTTTAAAAGAAACCCTCAGCAAAAAAGCCATTGTGGGCCTGATCCTTGTTTTGGCCGGCACCGGCGCCATGCTGCTGTAAAGGACAAGCGCTCTCTGCTCAAAACAGAGAGCGCTGTTTTCTCATGGTGGGGACAGGTTACGGTTCTTCCGTTCCGATCAAATTGCTCACATAGGGCCACTTGCCGGACAGGACTTCGTCGTAAAAATTCTGCTTCCAATCAATATAGGCCACGCTATCCTGTAATTGCTGAATGGAGCTGCGAAGGGCATCCTGCTTTTGAGCCAGCATCTCCTTTCGCTGGGGGATGGTGGATTGGCCCTGAAGGCAAAGATTCAGGTAATCCTTCATTTCCTGAATGCTCATGCCGCATTTTTTCAGGCAGATCAAATCCTGGATCCACTTCACATCATGTTCATCGAAGATGCGCCGGTTTTTTCGTCCCGCTTCACATGGGGAACCAATCCCTGATTGCAGTAAAACTTCAATGTCTGATAGGTCATGTTGGTTTTTCGACAGACCTGCATCATGGTGTACATTCGAAACTCTGCTCCCTTCGCTGCGATTTCCAAAATTTTTTTCAAAAAACTCTTGACCGGTTGTTACTACCGGATATTATAATCAAATTATAGCACCAAGTTGGTTTTGATGCAAGAAAAGGGGAAACGGCACATGGAAGTCAATTTTTAAGAGAACCCATGGGATTTCTTAGGAGTCACGTAATGGGTACGGCAGCATTCCCCTTAAGGGGAGATGTAATGAATCGGGACAAAGCCTTCCCCTTGAGGGGGTAAGGTCGATGCCCAGGCATCCGGATGAGGCCGACCGATTCCCGCAACTTTTCTTCTGAAAAAACTTGTTCGCTTTCACCTCATCAGTCTGGGCTTCGCCCAGCCAGCTTCCCCTACAAGGGGAAGCCTGGATTGCATCTCTTTCTGCTGATAACAAAACTTCAAAATGAATTTCCGTGGAAACGGCATTGGTCCCCGATCACCGTGGCAGAGGTCGAGAGAGATCCGCAACCGAGAAAAGACGGTGTCAGGCATAGGAAAATATGCCAGGCTGTAGGGGATTCTCGACCGAGTGATGGGCTGCGTTCACAGCCCTTTCAAATATAGAAGGAGGAACTCATCATGAACAAATTTACCTATTCCTATCCCACCAAGGTATATTTTGGCCAGGGCGCTGCGGCAGAAGCATTCCAGCAGGAACTCCCTAAAGTGGGGAAGACGGTTCTGCTGGCCTATGGCGGCGGATCGGTGAAAAAAAGCGGCGTTTATGACCAGCTGAAAAACCTGCTGCTGGAGGCGGGGAAGGAAGTGGTGGATTTTTCCGGGATCATGCCAAACCCGACCTACGCCAAGGCCCAGGAAGGGGCACAGTTGGTTCGGGACGCCAAGGTGGACTTCATTTTGGCCGTAGGCGGCGGCAGCGTCATTGATTGCTGCAAGGTAATCTCTGCCCAGGCAGTGCTTTCGGAGGATATCTGGAACATGGAATACCAGTCCGGCAAATTTCCTTCGGCTGGAATCCCCATGGGGGCAGTGGTCACCGCTTCCGGCACCGGTGCCGAAATGAATTCCGGCGCTGTAATCACCTATGAAGATAAGCAGTGGAAGGGGCCGATTGTGGGCACCGCCGCCACCTTTGCCGTTTTGGACCCCGCTTACACAGCGTCCGTTCCGGCAATGCAGGTTCTTTCCGGTGCATTTGACACCCTCAGTCACGCCATGGAAACCTATCTGGGCAATTCGGATTCGGAAAATGTGTCTGACGATGTAGCGCTGGCCATTATGCGCAATACCGTGGTGAATATGCGCCGTTTGCTGGCGGACATGAACGATATGCAGGCCCGTGGCAACCTGATGTGGGATTCTGCCATGGCGGAAAACGGTATTTTGAAGGTGGGCCGCCTGACGGATTTTCAGGCCCATCAGATCGAGCATCAGCTGGGCGCCTTTACCGACTGCAACCACGGGCAGGGGCTTGCCGTGATCCATCCTGCCTACTACCGCCATATTTTAAAGGATGCAGAAGCCAAGTTCACCCGGTTTGCCAAAGTGGTGTTTGGGGTCGAGACAGCGGAAGAAGGCCTGAACGCACTGACTGCCTTTATTCAGGAATGCGGTCTGCCCACCAAATTGGGTGAATTGAAATCCAAAGTGGAGATCACTCCCCAGCTTTTGCGCCAGGTGGCGGATACCTGCAACATTATTAAGTGTAATCCCCGCCAGTTAAGCCGGGATGAAATTTACCAGATCCTCTGTGAGTGTCTGTAAACGCAAGGTTCAATGAAACTGATTTGCAAATGAAAAAGGCTCTTATTGCAATGCCGTTCGGCGCTGTGATAAGAGCTTTTTGTTTGTTGTGGGAGAAGGGAAGAGAATATATGCTTTTTCCCAAACGTAACACTTACTCCATCAAAACTCCATCTTCGTATGGTACACTACTACCTGGAGGTGCAGACGATGTCGAAAACGATTTTAATGATTGAGGATGAAGAGGCCATTCAGAGCATCGTGAAAGCGTTTCTGGAGGAGGAAGGATATAACGTAGTGCTGGCCAGCGACGGATTAGAGGGGATGGAGAAATTCCATGAGCATTGTCCAGACCTCATCCTGCTGGATTTGATGCTTCCAAAAATGAACGGTTTTTCTGTCTGTGAGGCGATTAGGAAAGA
>CASDQY010000050.1 GCA_949282975.1 uncultured Oscillospiraceae bacterium
TCCTCCCGGCCAAACACCAGGTATACCCGGGCCGGGTAGTCCCGATGGGCGTAACAGTGCTGTCCCTTGGTGGTGAAATAGAAAAAGGGGCCGGGATTTTGGGCGAAGAACTGTTCCAGATTGTCGTAAACGGTAACGTCCAAAGCGTCCCAATAATCCAGTCCCGCCCGCTTTAAATGTTTGTCGTCCAGCACAAAGCCCAACGGCCGCACCAGATGGAGCCTTGCCCCGGTGACAGCACAGGTTCGGGCGATGTTGCCGGTGTTCTGGGGAATTTGAGGCTCCACCAGAACCAGATTCAGCTGATAATCCAAAGACGTCCCTTCTTCTTTTTCAAGGATTTGGCTTTATTCTACCAAAATTTTCCCTAAAAAACAACCTCACCCCCTTTTCTTTTTTCAGGATACCAAAAATATCCCGGTTATTTTACAGATTCGTAATACATTTTTACAGCGGTTAGAGTAAAATCTGTATGTGACGCAGCATCGTCTTTGGGTCGATTCTGTGAATTCTCCCTTTGACCGGACAATGCCTTCCCCCCTTGGGGGAAGGTGGATTTGCGAAGCAAAGACGGATGAGGGGAACCCATTCCCACAGCTTTCCGGCAGTGAGAAACTTTTTCGCTTTCACCTCATCCGTCACCAATCGGTGGCAGCTTCCCCCAAAGGAGGAAGCCTGATCAAAACAGATTCGTTTTTCTTCGGCTTTTTCGGAAGAATAAAACGAAACGTCCGGAACAAAGCCTTCCCCCCTTGGGGAAGGTGGGCAAACCGAAGGTTTGCTCGGATGAGGGAACCCATTCCCGCAGCTTTCCGGCAGTGAAAAACTTTTTCGCTTCCACCTCATCAGTCACCTATCGGTGACAGCTTCCCCCAAAGTAGGAAGCCTGTGTCCACTCATTTTTCATAAACCCAATGGAAAGGGGAAATTTTTTGTTTGGCTACATCCGGGCAATCAAGCCGGAGATGAAATGCTTGGAATACGATCTGTACCGTGGGGTCTACTGCGGCCTTTGCCGGCAGCTGGGCAAGGACTACGGACAGTTTTCCCGTTTTTCCCTCACCTATGACTGCACCCTGCTGGCCATGCTGGGGCTGGCCCTGTTGGGGGATACCGGCAGCAACTTCCACTGGCAGGGCTGCATTGCCAACCCTTTGAAAAAAAAGTGGATCCACACCTACCACCCCACCCTCAGCTATGCCGCTGCGGTGGATGTGCTGCTCACCGCCCAAAAAGCGGAGGACGGCGTGGAGGATTCCTCTTTGGGCAAACGGGCGGCGCTGCTGCCCCTGCTCCCGCCCCTGCGCCACATGGCCAAAAAGGCCCGGCAAAACTATCCCCGGCTGGGGGAAGCGGTGGCCGGCTACCAGGCCGAACAGCGCAAGGTGGAGCAGCAAAAGGTGGACAGCATCGACCGTGCCGCCCACCCCACTGCCCAGGCGCTGGCCGCCATCTGCCGGGGGCTGAGCGAAGAACCGCCGGTGCAGAAGGTGCTGGACCGGCTGGGCTACCATCTGGGGCGGTATGTCTATCTGATGGACGCCCTGGATGATCTGGAGGAGGACCAAAAAAGCGGCAGCTACAACGTGTTTCTGCTCCGCTTTGCGGGCCGGCCTTTGGAGGAGATCAAAGACTATGCCCGGCAGACCATCAATGCCTCCATTGCCCAGGTAGCGGCAGCCTATGAATTGCTGGACTGCAAAAGCTATCGCTCCATTTTAAATAATATTGTGTATCTGGGACTGAAAACACAGCTTCATCTTATCCTTCAACCCTCCTGTCCCAAAAGAAAGGAACTGCCTGATGAACTCACCCTATGACATTTTGGGAGTCTCTCCCAACGCCACCGACGACGAGATCCGAAAAGCCTACCGGGAGCTGGCCAAAAAGTACCACCCGGATAACTACGCCGATTCCCCCTTAAAGGACACGGCGGAGGAAAAAATGGCCCAGATCAACGCCGCTTTTGACCAGATTATGGCCCAGCGCCGGGGCGGCGGGCAGAGCGCCGGGCAGCAGAGTTACGGCGGCTACGGCGGCTATCAGAACAGCTATCAAAACGCCAGCCGCTTTTCCGACATCCGCCAGATGATCAACCAGGGCCGCTTTGAAGAAGCGGAAGAGGTGCTGGACGGGGTGGCCTCCAACGCCCGGGACGGGGAATGGTACTTCCTCAAAGGCAGCATCTTCTACCAGCGAGGCTGGATGGACGACGCTTTCCAGTACTTTTCCACCGCCTGCCGGATGAACCCCTCCAATGCGGAGTACCGTGCTGCCCTGAACCGGATGCAGTATCAGCGCCAGGGGGGCTTCGGCGGCGGCTTCGGCACCGACCAAAACCCCTACCGCACCGGCCAGGGGCAGAACGCCACCGGCTGCGGCATCTGCGACATCTGCGCCGGCATGGCCTGTGCCAACCTCTGCTGCGACTGCTGCGGCGGCGGATGCTGATGGAGGGATGAACCGATGAAACGGACCCAAAAGCTGGCCCTGGGGGGCATCTTCACCGGGCTGGCGGTGGTGCTGATGTTTTTGGCCAATTTCCTGCCCATGCTGAACATTGCCCTGCCGGTGTTTGCCGGAATGGTGCTGATGCCGCTGATGGTGGAGCTGAACTGGAAATGGTCCCTGGCGGCCTATGGGGCCGCTTCCCTGCTGAGTTTGATCCTGATCCGCAATCTGGATTCCCTGATCCTGTTTATCGGCCTGTTCGGGTGGTACCCCATTGTCAAGGGGGCCCTGGAAAAAAGGAAGATGAACCGGGCGGTGGAGTATCTGATCAAACTGGTGTGTTTTAACATCGCTCTGGCGGTGTGCTGTGCCCTGGTGTTCTTCCTGCTGGGAGTCACCGAGCTGTTCAGCCAGATTCTGGCCTTCCAATACGGCATCGTCATTTTCTTTGTGCTGATGAACATTGTGTTTCTGCTCTACGACTTCTGTCTGCGGCGGGTGGCCCAATGGTACGTAGGGTTTGTACGGCCCAAGATCATCAAGAAACTGTTTAAATAACGAAACGTTTTCCGCCAAACCGTTTGGGACGGTTTGGCGGAAGTTGCTGTAAAATATAAATAGAACAGCAGCCTGCATTAAAAAATCCAGAAAAAGAAAAAATCCGGGGCCATCCTGAGCGGCAAACGCTCAATATGGTTCCGGATTTTGTGCGTTATTTTCCGCAGGCTGTTTTGCAGCAGCCCCTGTTCCCTATGCCTTTTCCCGGCCCGGGAGCTTACGCCCGCTTTTTCTTTTTGCGGGGCCGGGCCGACGCTTTTTGGGAGGTTGGCGCTTTGCCTTTCCGCTCCCATTTTGTGAACATCCATGCCCCGATCAGGGAGGTCACCGGCACGGTGAGCACCACCCCGGTGGTGGAGGCGATGGACTGAGCCAGTTCCATGGCCAGATAGTTGGAGTTGAGTAACTGCTGGAAGGACCACCCATACCCCATCAGCACCAGCATGGTGGTCAGGGCGGTGCCGGTAAAGGCCATGATCAGGGTATTGGTCATGGTGCCGATGGTGTCCCGGCCGATGTTCATGCCGGAGCGCACCAGTTGGGCGAAGCCGTGCTCGGGATTGAGCCGGTGGATTTCCTCCAGGGGAGAGGCCACCGACATGCTCATATCCATCACCGCCCCCAGGGAAGAGATCAGCACGCTGACCAAAAGCAGGTTGCCCAGATCCAGCCCGGTGGCCTGAGTGACCAGCAGCAGGGATTCCGCTTCATCCATAGTGTAGCCGGAGATGTGCAGCAGCCCCTGGAACACCGCAAACACCCCGGTGGACAGCAGCAGCCCCGAGATGGTGGACAGGATGGCCGCCAGGCTCTTTTTGCTGGCGCCGCCCATGAGCAGCAGGGAGACAATGGTGGTGACGGTAACGGTAAGCAGGGTAATGGGAACCGACGGCAGGCCGTGGAAGATGGCCTGCAGCAGAAAGAGCAGCACGGCAAAGATGGTATAGGCCAGCCCCAGCAGGCTTTTGGCCCCGGTGCCCCGCCCTACAATCAGGATCAGCGCTCCGAAAAAGAGAATGATTCCCAAAATGGCGGGGTTGCGGTAGTAGCTGTATACCGTGTAAACCGGGTCGGCGTCCTCCGGCTCGTCGGCGCAGACGATGACGGTCTGCCCCTGGCTTACTTCTACATTCTGGGTGCGGTTGAGGTAGTTGAGGATCTCCACCTGCTGCCCGGCATTGGGCCCTTCCTGAAGGGTCACCAGGATTTCCTGGGTCCCCAGGTTCCGCCCCGGCTCCAGATTGTCGGCGGAGAGGGTCTCGCTGACGACTTGGTCCACCCTGGCTTTGTAATAGGACATGGTGGAGTTGTTCACTGCCTGATAGTTATTCATGGACTGCCAGGGGATCAACAGAAAGAGAATGGAGGTGACCACCGCAAAGGCGGCCAGGCCGATGGTCAGCCAATGGTTGGGTTTGATTTGAATCATGCTGGTTCCTCCCCGAAACGCCGGTTGCTGCCGTTTCGCTTTTTTAAAGTTATGTTCCGTCTTTTCGCCCAAAGGGGATGTTGGCTGGACGGAATGAAACGCACAACAGGTGCGGCGGGAAAACCGTCGCACCTGAAGGCTATGAAATGAGAGAGTAGGTGAATGTGGGATTACCCGTTGCGCTTCACCCACAGCCGACGGGCGGCGGGGATGGCAACCGCAGCAGCGGCAGCCATGGCCAGCACGGCCCACAGGGTGATCTGGGCGTCGTCGCCGGTTTGAGGCACTTCGCTGACGCCGGTGTTGGTGTTTCCTGTGTCAGCGCCCCCGTTCTGATCGGGATCGGTGGTGGCGCCGGGATTGTCGGTGCCGGGCTGATCCGGATCTTCCACCTGGGCGGCGGTGACCGTTACCGTGCAGGCGGCGGTCAGGCCGTTGGAGGTGGTGACGGTGATGGTGGTTTCCCCGGCGCCCACAGCGGTCACCAGGCCGTTTTCATCCACCGTGGCCACAGCGGTGTTGCCGGTGGCCCAGGTCAGGGTGGTGTCGGCATTTTCCGGATCAATCACAGCGGAGAGTTGAGCCGTTTCGCCTTCGGTCAGGGAAACTTCCGACTGATCCAGGGTGACGCCGGTGGCTTCGGTGGTCTTGGTGATGGTGAAGGTATCGGTGACGGTGTTGTTTTCCAGGTTGTAGGTGGTCACCGTCAGGCTGTCGCCGTCCACACTCAGGCGAGAGTAGTTGCGGCCGTTGTTCTGATACTGTACATCGGTGTAGGGGAAGGCTTCCTGGGTGATGTCGTAGTTCTTGCTGCCGGAGCCGGAGTTGAAGGTGACATACATCACGCCGTCGGGGTTGACGAACAGTTCCTGGCCGGTGGTCATATCCCGGTCGCCTTCATCGGTGATCTGGGCCTGCATGCCATCGGCGCCGCCCATCATGTAGGTCCGGGCGTAGACGTGGTCGTGGCCCTGGATCACCAGGTCGATGTCCAGCTGAGCGAAGATGGGGGCCAGGCCGGTGCGCAGGGTAATGATGTCGCTTTCGGTGACGTGGCTGGCCACCGAGTAGATGGACTTGTGGAAGGCTACCACAGTCCACTTGGCTTCATCGCCGTGGTTTGCCAGGGTTTCTTCCAAAAAGGCCTTGTGCTCTGCAATGGAGAGGTCGGAGCTGTTCAGCACCATGAACAGCACGTCGTTGTAGGTGAAGTAGTAGTCGCCGTCACCGTTGCCGTAGGTTTCCCCGTAGGAGGAAACGTTGGGGTGGGCAAAGTGGTCGGTGTACAGGGAAGAATCGTTGCCGTTGTCGTGGTTGCCCACCAAAGTGGCCATGGGGATGCCGGTGAGCAGCTCGCTGGACAGGTAGCCGTCGTATTCCGCTTCCACATCGTCGCCGTTGGTGCCGTTGTAGTAGGTGTCGATCTGGTCGCCCAGAGAGAAGAGGAAGTCGTAGTCGGTGCCGTCGTTCAAAGCTTCTTCCAAGGTTTCGTTCCACTGGGTGGTGTCGCTTTCATTGTTGCCGGAAGCGCCGATCTGGGGGTCGCCCACCACCATCATATCCAGAGAGTTGGAATCGAACTCGCCGGTGGTGTAGGTGTAGGTGTCGCTGACGTCATCGCCGTTTTCAATGTAGTAGCTGTATTCGGTGTTGGGCTGCAGGTCGTTGATCACAACCCGGTTGATGGTGTAGCCGTCCTGAGTGGCTTCTTCGGTAGCGGCCACATAGTGCTGTCCGCCGAACACCAGGGTGTCCGCCGAAGCGGTCTGGTTGTACCACACGAAGATAACCTGGTTTTCGTCAGCGCCCACGTTCATCACCAGGTTGGAGGGGTCGAAGGCGACCTTCCAGTTTACGGTGACCTGGCAGGAAGCAGAGGCGCCGCTGGCTGCGGTGGCGGTGATGGTGGCGGATCCTTCGCTGAGGGCGGTTACCACGCCGTTTTCGTCCACGGTGGCCACATCCTCATTGCTGGAGGACCAGGTAACAGCCTTGTCGGTGGCGGTTTCCGGTTCTACGGTAGCGGTAAGGGTGGCGGTGGAGCCGGATTCCAGAGTCAGGCTGGTCTGATCCAGGGTGACGCTGTCCGCCGGAATGGACTTGGTGATGGTAAAGGTGTCGGTGATGTCGTTGTTTTCCAGGTTGTAGGTGGTCACGGTCAGGCTGTTGCCCTCCACACTCAGGTGGGAGTAGCTGCGGCCGTTGTTCTGATACTGTACGTCGGTGTAGGGGAAGGCTTCGCTGGTGATCCGGTAGTTCTTGCTGCCGGAGCCGGAGTTGAAGGTGACATACATCACGCCGTCAGGATCGGTGAAGGAAGCCTGGCCGGTGGTCATGTCCCGATCGGCCTGGTCGGTGACCTGAGCCTGCATGCCGTCCTCGCCGCCCATGATGTAGGTCCGGGCGTAAACGTGGTCATGGCCCTGGATCACCAGGTCGATGTCCAGCTCGGTGAAAACAGGGGCCAGGCCGTTGCGCAGGGTGACGATGTCGCCTTCGGTGACATGGCTGGCCACCGAGTAGATGGACTTGTGGAAGGCCACGATGCTCCACTGGGCGTCGGGATAGGTTTCCAAAGCGTCCTTCAGGAAAGCTTCGTGTTCGGCAATGGACAGGTTGGAGGTGTTGATCACCATGAACAGCACGCCGTTGTAGGTGAAGGCGTAGTCCCCGTCATCGCCGTAGTTTTCCCCGAAGGTGGTGACGTTGGGGTTTTCAAAGTGCTCCACATACAGGGAAGAATCGCTGCCGTTGTCGTGGTTGCCCACCAGCACCTGCATGGGCAGGCTCTTCAGCACATCGCTGGACAGGTAGCCGTCGTACTCTTCTTCCACGGTGCTGCCGTTGGAACCGTTGTAGTAGGTGTCGATCTGGTCGCCCATGGAGAAGAGGAAATCGTAATCGGTGCCGTCATTGGCGATGGTGTCCAGGGTTTCGTTCCAGTTGTTGGTGTCGCTTTCATTGTTGCCGGAAGAACCGATCTGGGGGTCGCCCACTACGGCGATATCCAGGGAATCGGGGTTGAAATCGCCGGTGGTGTAGGTGTAGGTTTCGGTTTTGTCGCTGCCGTTCTGGATGTAGTACTCATAGGCGGTATTTTCTTCCAGCCCGGTGACGGTCACGGTGTTGATGGTGTACCCTTCTCGGCTGGCCGCTTCGGTGGAGGCGGTGTAGCTGGTGCCGCCAAACACCAGGGTATCCGGTGTGGCGGTGGTGTCGTACCACACAAAGGTCATTTCGGTTTCATCAGCGCCCACGTTCATCACAAAATCAATGGGGTTGAAGGTGTAGGGGCTGGTTTCGCTGAGGGTCAGGTTTTCAAACTCGAAGTATATGTCGGAGCTGCTGGCCCGTCCCTGGTGAAGTTCCACCGCCAGGACGTTGGTGCCGTCCACCAGCATGGAGGTGTCGGTGACGTTGATCTCACCGGTAATGGGATCGCTGGCATTGCTTCCGCCGTACTGCAGGTTTTCGGTGATGTCCTCATCGTCGAACCCGGCGATCTTCACCCCGTTCAAATACACGGTGGCGGCGTCGTCATACAGCAAAGAGCCGGTGATCAGGTTGATGGCGTCGGCGTCCTCCACTTCAAAGGTGGTGCGGAAGAAAAAGGCCGGGATGTCGTCGCCGTCATTGCCGTTGATGTACTGGTTTAACAGCACGTCCGGCGTGCAGCCGCCGCCCAGATCGGCGATGGCGCCCCGTTTGGCGCCGAACGCACCGGCGCCGGTTTTCCAGCTGCTGTCGTCAAAATCGGCAGCAGTCCAGCTGGTGCGGACGTAGCCTTCTGCGGCAGAATCGCCGGCAGGATCGGTGTTATCGTCCAGATAGCGCCAGGTGGTGGAACTGTCCACCACCGCAGTGCCGTCGGCCTGGGGCACGGGCGCAGCCGAAACGGTGCGGGGGGAAGTGGTTCCGCCCAGCCCGGTACATACGGCGCTCAAGCCCAGAGCGCCGGCCAGGATCAGGGAAGTGACCCGGGCTGCGGTTCTGGAAAAGATGTTCGTCTTTTGCATACTCAACTCTCCTTTGGTTTTTTGGGGCAAGGCGTTGGCCTTTTCCCCTTCATAAGCAGTATACCAAAGGCATTGTAAAATCCTCCACCACAGCAGAACAAAATCTTTGCAAAAATAGTTCACCGAAAATTCACGTTTGAAAAGCGATGGTAACAGGCAGGGAACGCTTTCGTTAAAAGTTGGCAAAGCGGCAAAAAAATCGCCGCAGAAAGGCGGCGGGAAGGGCAAAAAAAGAACCTCCCCTGCGTGGGAAGGTTCTAGATTGTAGAGAAACTCTCTGTTTTGCTTTTCTGCAAACCAACCCGGCAGGCTTCCCCTTGAGGGGAAGCTGTCAAGGCGCAGCCTTGACTGATGAGGTGGCGGCATGAAAAAATCAATTTCATCTCAGGAAAATATAGCAGGCAATTTTTTGCTGTACTTCATGGTTTGTGCCGGTAAAAAGCTTTCCTTTTTCCCCTCATCAGCCGCCTGCGGCGGCAGCTTCCCCCCAGGGGGAAGCCTTTGTCCCGGCGTTCCCTTTTTCATTCCTCCCTGTTTAGGGGATGGCGACCGCAGACAATCCGATGAGGGGCTTGCACAAAGAGTAATGAAAGAGATTGCGAAATCCTTTTCCGATAAACTGAACCTCCCCTTATGGGAAGGTTCTCTGCTTAACAGAAATCAAACCGGCCGAGACAGCCCTCAGCGGTGCTTCTTTTCTTTGCCCTGCTGGGTGAAATGCTGCTTCCGGTACTGCCCCGGGGCCAGCCCCATCACCTGCTTAAAGGCTTTGGAAAATACCACGGCGTCCTTATAGCCGCAGGAGCGGGAAATGTTTTCCAGGGAATATTCGGTGGTGCGCAGCAGTTCGCAGGCCCGGCGGATCTTGAAATTGGTCAGGTATTCCTGGGGGGATTGGTGGAGGTGCTCCTGGAACAGGGTGAACAGATAGCTCCGGTTGATCCCCACATATTCCGCCACATCCGAGACAAAGATCCCCTGGGAATAGTTGTGGCGGATAAACTCCATGGCACGGGCCACATAGTCCGCCTGTTTGCCGCCGCCCCGCACCGAAGCTGCGGCGGGCAGGCTTTGGGCCAGCACCCCGAAGAATTGGTACAAAAGCCCCTGCAAAAACATTTCGTGGGAAAAGCCGGCGCAGTTGTGCTGAAGCATCTGTTCCACAATGGAGCGCAGGGAAAGATTGTGCTCACAGAAAAACACCGGGTTTTTCCGGCTCAGCCCCAGGCGCTGGATGTATTCCGCCGCATACACCCCGTCAAAGGCAATCCAAATATAACTCCAGGGGTGATACTGGTCCGCCTGGTAGCGGTGGTTTACATCCGGAGGCACCACAAAGCCCTGGGCGGCGGAGAGATGGTACGGGACGTCCTCCATCCAAAAGGTGCCTTCCCCTTCTAAAATATAATGCAGGATCCAGGTGGGGCGAACCACCGGCCCGTAATTGTGCAAAGGCAGACAACGGCTTCGCCCGGCATAGCAGAGGTAGAAGTCGTCGCTCTTTTTTTCCAGCAGAGGAAGGTATTCAGTTTTTTCCATGGGTCACTTTCTTCTTTCCAAGGGGATTTTCCAAAGGAGAACAATTTGCAGTAATATCGAATAAAACGGCTTCTCATTGGCAATTTCTTGTTTTATTCTACCAGATCTGCGGGGGAAAACGGGGGAATTACGGCGGTTTTTTTGTTTGGATTCGCATGGAAAAAACGATAGCGCTTTCTTTTTGCCAAAAAGTCTGGTATAATGAGCCAAAGCTACCCTCTGGAAAGGAGAAAACGGAATATGCAACTGAAATCCATTGCCGTCTGGAAAGGGGATTTGGAAAGCGGCGCCCTGGACCCGGCCCTGCAGCGGCTGTACGGCGCCGATTCTTTTGGGGCGCCCAAGCTGCGCCAGCGGTTTTTGGAAGCGCTGGAAGGCTTTCAAGCCTGCTTTCCGGAGCGCACCCTGGTGGGGCTGTTTTCCGCCCCCGGCCGCACCGAGATCGGCGGCAACCATACCGACCATCAACTGGGCTGGGTGCTGGGGGCCGCCGTCAGCCTGGATGTCATCGGGGTGGTGTCCCCCCGTCCGGACAATGTGATCCGGGTGCAGTCCCAGGGCTATCCTTTGGAAGAGGTGGATCTGGCCCATCTGGAGCCGGTGGAGGGGGAAAAGGAGACCTCTCAGGCGCTGATTCGGGGCATTGCCGCCCGGTTTCACCAGTTTGGCTATCGGATCGGCGGGTTTGACGCCTACACCACTTCCGCCGTGATGAAGGGGGGCGGGCTCTCCTCTTCGGCGGCCTTTGAAGTGCTCATCGGCACAGTGCTGAATCACCTTTATAACGGCGGCCTGGTGGACCCCCAGCGCATTGCCCAGGTGGGGCAGTATGCTGAAAATGTGTATTTCGGAAAGCAGTGCGGCCTGATGGATCAGATGGTCAGCGCCGTGGGGGGCTTTGTCTCCATCAATTTTGGGGGCGAGCAGCCCGAAATCCGGCAGATCCCCTTTGATTTTTCCCGGGTGCATCACCATCTCTGCGTCACCGAGGTGGGGAGCAGCCACGAAAATCTTTCGGAAGAATATTCCGCCATTCCCGCCGAAATGAAGGCGGTGGCGGCCTGTTTCGGCCAGGACGCCCTCAGCCGGGTGCTGGAGGAGGATTTTTACCTTGCCCTGCCCCAGCTTCACGGCCGGGTCAGCGACCGGGCCATTCTTCGGGCGGCCCATTTCTTCGGCGAGACCCGCCGGGCCAAGCAGCAGGCCCAGGCGCTGGAACAGGGGGACTTTCCCGGGTTTTTGGCGCTGGTGCGCCAGTCGGGGCTGTCCAGCTTCCGCTGGCTGCAAAATATCTTTGCCCCCGAGGACCCCACCCATCAGCCGGTGGCGCTGGCTCTTTTGGCCAGCGAGAGGATACTGGGGGAAAAAGGCGCCTGCCGGGTGCACGGCGGCGGCTTTGCCGGCACGATTCAGGCCTTTGTGCCGGATGAGCTGCTGTGCGCCTATGTCAAAGCCATGGAAGCCCTGTTTGGGGAGGGAAGCTGCCATCAGCTGGCCATCCGCCCCTGGGGCGGGGCGGCCCTTCGCACGCCGGAGGCGTATGCGGAGTGAAGAGTGAGGAATGAAAAATGAATAATTATGGTTGAGATGTTCGCTTCGCTCCATCTCTTCCATTTGATGGAAGATTCGGCCACGGGCCGAATCAACCTGAATTATTCACTATTCATTATTCCTTTTTCCTTTCTCTTCCCATCTTGTTTCCCGTTTTGGCACAATATAAATCTTGAAAGGAACGATCGTTATGGCAGTACTCATCACCGGCGGCGCCGGGTTCATTGGTTCCCACACCTGCGTGGAGCTGCTTCAGGCAGGGGAAGATATCGTGGTGGTGGACAATTTCGTCAATTCCAAGCCCGCCGCCCTGGACGCCATCAAAACCATCACCGGAAAGGACTTTCCTTTTTATCCGGTGGATTTGTTGGATGAAGGGGGACTGGAACAGGTCTTTGCGGAAAACTCCATCGACTGCGTCATCCATTTTGCCGGGCTGAAAGCGGTGGGGGAGAGCGTGCAGCAGCCGCTGCGGTATTATCACAACAACCTGACCGGCTCCCTGATCCTCTGCCGGGTGATGGAGCGGCACGGCTGTAAGCGGATTGTCTTTTCTTCTTCCGCTACGGTGTACGGCAACCCCCACACCGTTCCCATTACCGAGGATTTCCCCCTCTCCACCACCAATCCCTACGGCTCCACCAAGCTGATGCTGGAACGGATCTTCGGGGATCTGTGTGTGCCGGACAAAGAGTGGAGCGTGACCCTTCTGCGGTATTTCAACCCCATCGGCGCCCATCCCAGCGGCTTGATCGGGGAGGACCCCAACGGCATCCCCAACAACCTGATGCCCTATATCTGCCAGGTGGCGGCGGGAAAGCTGGACCATCTGAATGTGTTCGGCAACGATTACCCCACTCCCGACGGCACCGGGGTGCGGGATTACATCCATGTGGTGGATCTGGCCCGGGGGCACTGCAACGCCGTGGAATATGCCCGAAACCACACCGGCTGTGACGCCATCAACCTGGGCACCGGCAAAGGCTATTCGGTGCTGGACATCGTCCACGCCTTTGAAGCGGCCACCGGCGTGAAGGTGCCTTATGAGATTGCGCCCCGCCGGGCGGGGGACATCCCCACCTGCTACGCCGATCCCTCCAAGGCCAAACGGGTTCTGGGCTGGCAGGCGCAGTACGATTTGGAGGATATGTGCCGCAGTGCGTGGAATTATATTGTTCAGAAGCAGGCCCGGGAACAAAATCAAATGTGAAAATTGAAAATATTTCGGACAAAGGCTTCCCCCTTTGGGGGAAGCTGGCGCCGTAGGCGACTGATGAGGGGAAAGGAAAATTTTCCACCGGCACAAATTATGACGTACCGCAAAAATTGTCTGCTAAATTTTCCTGAGATAAAATCCGTTCATCCATGCCGCCACCTCATCAGTCAAGGCTGCGCCTTGACAGCTTCCCCTCAAGGGGAAGCCTTTGTCGAACCGGTTTGCAAAAAAGCAAAATAAAGGGCTTCTTAACAGTCTAAAAGGTTTGATTCAAACCTTGCTTTTTCTACAGTGTGGGCTTCCCCCTTTGGGGGAAGCTGGCGCCGTAGGCGACTGATGAGGGGAAAGGTCACACTACAGAACGCAGGTGGAAATTTGCGCCCTCATCCGAGCGAGCTGCGCTCGCCCACCTTCCCCCGCAGGGGGAAGGCTTTGTCCGGTTCTTTTTCCCAATGGAAGATTCGCCCAAAGGGAGAATCTTCCATAACGATTCAGTTTTCTTTTCTCTGCATTTTTGCGGTGCGGGAGGTTTTTCGACAATCTGGGCTTCCCCCTTTGGGGGAAGCTGGCGCCGCAGGCGACTGATGAGGGGGAAAGGTCACACTACAGAACGCAGGTGGAAATTTGTGCCCTATCGACCTTATCCCCCGCAGGGGGAAGGCTTTGTTCGGCTCTTTTTCTCAATGGAAGATTCATTTTTCACCATGTACCATTCATTCTTCATTACTTCGGGAGGCGACCTTGTGATAACCATTCTTTTTCTCGGCGACGTGGTGGGCCAGCCGGGCTGCGAGGCGGTGCGGCGGTTTCTGCCCCGGTTTAAAAAGGAACATCAGGTGGATGTGGTGATTGCCAACGGGGAAAACTCTGCCGTGGGCAACGGCATTCTCCCCCAGTCCGCCGATCATCTGCTGGACAGCGGGGTGGATGTGATTACCACCGGCAACCACGTGTTCCGCCGCCGGGAGATCTATCCCTATCTGGAGGCCCATCCCGGCCAGATCATCCGCCCGGCCAACTATCCCTCTTCCGCCCCCGGGGCGGGGTACACGGTGTACGATGGGGGCCGGTTCCGCCTGGGGATCATTAACCTGATGGGGGTGGTGTTTATGGAGGCGCTGGACAATCCCTTCCATACGGTGGATGGGATTCTTCCCAAACTGGCGGACTGCAACGCCGTGCTGGTGGACTTTCACGCCGAAGCCACCGGGGAAAAGCGGGCCATGGGCTTTTATCTGGATGGCAGGGTCACCGCCGTCATCGGCACCCATACCCATGTCCAGACGGCGGACGAGCAGATTTTACCCCAGGGCACCGCTTACCTTACCGACGCCGGAATGGTGGGGCCCCAGCATTCCGTGCTGGGGGTCAAGCCGGAGGCGGTGCTGAAACGCCATCTGACCCATATGCCCAGCCGGTTCGACACAGCGGATGGGCCTTGTCGTATTCAGGGACTTTTGCTGAATGTAGAGGTAAAAAGTGGCAAAGTGAACAAGGTTACCCGGGTCAACCTTGTATAAATTTCCAATTATTGTCAGACAGTATTGATTCCTGAGCCGGGGCGTGCTATCATGAAAGGGCAAAATAAAACATAGAGCGTTCCAGCAGGAGGTCAAGATGGAGATTTTGAAAGTATCATCCAGTTCCAGACCCACTTCGGTAGCCGGCGCCATTGCGGGCGTGGTACGGGAGCAGGGCATTGTGGAGGTGCAGGCCGTAGGAGCCGGCGCCGCCAACCAGGCAATTAAATCTGTTGCGGTAGCCCGAGGATATCTGGCTCCGGCGGGGGTGGACCTGATCTGCACCCCGGGGTTTACTGAAATCGAGATCGACGGGCAGGAGCGCACAGCGGTTCGGTTGATTGTGGAACCGAGATAAAACCGGATCGGTTTTATCTCTAGTCCAATTCTTTGCGGCCGAAAAGCACGGCCGCCATTTTGCTTCGCAAAAATCAAGTTGGATGTTATGGGAGTGCTGTTGGAAGTAGGTTTCCCGGGTCGGTTTTATCTCTTGTCCAATTCTTGCCGCTCGTAAAGCATGAGCGGCATTTTGCTTCGCAAAAACCGAATTGGACATCCCGGATCGTGGATGCAAAAGGGCAAAATCCCGTGGATTTTGTATCCCATCCAACTTTTGGCGGCCAAACAGCATGGCCGCCATTTTGCTTCGCAAAAACCAAGTTGGATGCCTGGGAGCGTAGATGGAAATAAATTTCCCGGGTCGGTTTTATCTCTAGTCCAATTCTTTGCGGCCGAAAAGCACGGCCGCAATTTTGCTTCGCAAAAACCGAATTGGACATCCCGGATCGTGGATGTAAAAGGGCAAAATCCCGTGGATTTTGTATCCCATCCAACTTTTGGCGGCCAAATAGTATGGCCGCCATTTTGCTTCGCAAAAACCAAGTTGGATGCCTGGGAGCGTAGATGGAAATAAATTTCCCGGGTCGGTTTTATCTCTTGTCCAATTCTTTCCACGAAACGTCTGCGACGTTTCTAAGTCCCCCTTTGGCGGCCAGACAGTATGGCCGTCATTTTGCTGCGCAAAAAACAGTTGACCGTGACGCTCAAACACCTTAGACTGGTTTTGCTTCTGGTTTTGTGTCACACCTTAATCATAAGCGAAAAGAAGAACTTTGGACCCCCCTTTTCGGGAATCCGAAGTTCTTCTTTTGTTTTATATGCTTTTTTGCAATGGGTCCTATCCTACAAACCTATGCCGTTTCCCATAAAACCACCCCTGCCGCCCCAAGGCAAGCGGGTGCTACCATTTTCCCCAGGGGCAGCTTTCCTTTTGCTTTGCCGCCCGCACCTGAACAAAGCAGCCGCAGGACAGGCACATTCCGTTTTGCAATTTCTCGCAGCTTTCGCAAACCTGCAGCCTGCGCCGGTACTCCTCCTCCCCTGCCCGCTCCTTTTCGGGCAAAGAAGAAATCCATTCCTGAATGGACTGGTACAGCTGCCCGCTGTCCTGATTCAGCAGGCATTTCCGGCATCGGGTTTGGGCCATGATGATTCCTCCGTTTCCTTCCGGCAGATCCGGTTTTGCGCCGGTGTTTTGTGCAGCAAAATGCCGCCCATGGGATACGGGCGGCAGATGCAAATCCGAATGTGTCGGGGATTTCAGCGCCGGCTCAGTTATTTTCCGGCGAAACAGTATCGGTTTTTACCCTTCAATGGTGTACAGTACCACGCTGCAGGCCGGCAGCTCGGCGGAGATGGTGTCGCCGCCCACGGTAAAGCCGGTGAAGTCGGTGGTGTGAACCGCATCGGGATCGTCAAAGGTGTTGTGGGCATGCACTTCCCCGGTGAGGATGGTGGCCTTTACCTTGCTCAGATCGCAGCCCAGCACCTGCACATCCACCTTCTGGCTCTCTTCGCTGAGCAGGTTGGACACGGTGATGTGGGTGACCCCATTGTCGTCCACCGAAGCGGACTGGGTCAGGGTGGGGATATCCAGGGGGCCGTGGTGCAGGAAGGTATCGCCCACAATGTGGCTGTCCAGCAGGGTGGCATCCTGATGATGCTTGTACAGGTCATAGACATAGTAGGTGGGGGTCTTGATCATCTTGGGCCCTTCGGTGAGGATGACGCTCTGCAGCACATTGACGATCTGGGCAATGTTGGTCATGATCACCCGGTCGCTGTGCTTGTTGAAAATATCCAGATGGAGCGCCGCCACCATGGCGTCCCGCATGGTGTTCTGCTGATAGAGGAAGCCGGGGTTGGTGCCGGGTTCCACACTAAACCAGGTGCCCCATTCGTCCACAATCAGGCCCACACGGTGCTGGGGATCGTACTTGTCCATCACAGCCAGGTGGCCGTTGATCAGCTCTTCCATCCGCTGTGCCTTCACCAGGGTGATGTCGTACACCGGGCGGTCGAAGTCCAAAGCGCTGCCCTTGATTTCCCAGCCCAGGGGGTGGGTGTAGTAGTGCAGGGTGATGGCGTCCATGAACTTGCCCGCCACCTTCATCACGCCGTCGGTCCATTCATAGTCGTCGATGTTGGCGCCGCAGGCAATCTTGAACACCTTGTTGTCCCCGTAGTTGCGCACAAAGGTGCCGAACCGGCGGAACAGATCGCCGTAGTATTCCGGGCGCATATTGCCGCCGCAGCCCCAGTTTTCATTGCCGATGCCGAAGTACTTCACCTTCCAGGGCTGTTCCCGGCCGTTTTGCTTGCGCCACTCCGCCATGGGGGAAACGCCGTCGAAGGTCATGTACTCCATCCACTCGCTCATTTCCTGCACCGTGCCGGAGCCCACGTTGCCGTTGATGTAGGGCTCGCAGCCCAGCTGGTCGCAGAGTTCCATGAATTCATGGGTGCCGAAGGAGTTGTCCTCCACCACGCCGCCCCAGTTGGTGTTTACCATCCGCTTGCGGTTTTCCTTGGGGCCGATGCCGTCCTTCCAGTGGTATTCATCGGCAAAGCAGCCGCCGGGCCAGCGCAGCACCGGAACTTTGATCTCTTTTAAGGCTTCCACCACATCGGTGCGCATCCCGTTTTTGTTGGGAATGTCGGAGTTTTCACCCACATAGATCCCTTCGTAGATGCAGCGGCCCAGATGCTCGGAAAAGTGGCCGTAAATATTCTTGTTGATTACATTTTTGGGAAGATTTTTGTTTACTACAATCTTGCTCATTTTTGTAAATCCTTTCTCCCGCTTTGTTATCCAGGGGGGTTGTTCATCCCGATTGTAGCATGGGGAAAGTGGGTTGTCAACGCTTTTCTTCCCACAGGACTGCAAAAAGAAACAGGGGAAAAGCCGAAAGTTTTTAGGCAGTTTTTTCCCTGTTTTCTGGGCCGTGTCAAAAGGTTGGAAAGGGGTAAAAAGGTTGGAAACGACTGCCCAAAACCAACGCCCCGGCGCAGGGCCGGGGCGTCTCGGAGGATGATGAGAGAATTTTACAGTTTCAGTTTTCCCAGCAGTTCCACGCCCTTGACAATGTCCTCGTCGGAAGGAGTGGAGTAGTTCAGCCGGAATGCCTGGGTGGACTGGCTTTCGTCGGTCAAAAAGGCGGTGCCGGGCACCAGGGCCACCTTGTAATCCCGCACCGCACGGGTGCAGTAATCGGCCATATTCACGCCGTCCGGCAGCGTGGCCCAGATGAACAGGCCCCCTTCCGGCTTGGTCCAGGTGATGGAATGATCCAGGTGCTTTTCCATCTCCTCCAGCATCAGGCTGCACTTATGGCGGCAGATCTGGGCCAGTTTTTGAATGTGGGCCAGATAGTCGGTCCCCATCAAAAATTCGTGGCAGATCCGCTGGGCCAGGATATTGGTGTGCACATCGTCCACCTGTTTGCAGATCACAATTTTGGAAATCACCGGCTTGGGCGCCACCAAAAAGCCCACCCGCAGGCCGGGGCTGAGAACCTTGGAGAAGGTGCCGGAATAGATCACCCGGCCTTCGGTATCCAGGCTCTTAATGGAAGGAACATTCTCCCCCGCAAACCGCAGATCGCCGTAGGGGTTGTCCTCCAAAATCATGGTGTCGTATTTGCAGGCCAGATCGTATAAGCCCTTTCTCTTTTCCAGGCTCATGGTCAGGCCGGTGGGATTCTGGAAATTGGGGATCACATAGATCAGCTTGACATTGGGGGTGGTTTTCAAAAGATCTTCCAGGGCATTGAGATCCATCCCGTCCTCTTCCAGGGGGATGCCGGTGAGGTTTACCCCATTGGATTTGAAGGCGTTTAAAGAGCCGATGAAGCTGGGGCTTTCCACCACCAAAGTGTCCCCGGGATTGCAGAGCACCTTGCTGGCCAGCATATTGCCCTGCTGGGCGCCGGACATAATGATCAGATCGTCGAAGTCGTGGACAATCTCCTCCCGGCTGAGCATCTTTTCCCGGATGCTCTGGCGCAGGGGGGTGTAGCCCTCGGACACACTGTACTGCAAACAGGCAATGGGATCGTCCTTGAGCAGTTCGGCGGCGATTTGGCGGATGGTATCCACCGGGATCCCTTCGGAAGCGGGGTTCCCCGCAGCGAAGGAGATCACCTCCGGGTCGGAGGTGAACTTCAAAATTTCCCGAATGGCGCTGGCCTGCATATGGTCAAACTGATGGGCAAAACGGTATTCCATGGGAATCTTCCTTTCCAACGATTTCTGAATTCAAATATCTCCCGATTTTTTGCAATGCAGCACCCCCGGCCGGATGGGGCCGGAAAAAGGAGAGCAAATGAAACGCTTTTATATACCAAAAAACCCGTTGGGTTCCCACTGGTTTTCGCCGCCAGGCGAAATGCCGCCTTTGCTTTCTGGCGGCAAAGTGGGAACCGTAATGATTGGCGATGGTAATTAGAATACTTTTAAAGATTTCCTCTGGTTTCCGCCTTTGGCGGAATGACCGGCCGGACATTGGGCCGGTCAAAGAGGGAATCGTAGTCATTGCCTGAGGCAATGACTATATTATATCACATTTACAGGGAAAACACAAACCCGCTTCCCCTCAG
>CASDQY010000051.1 GCA_949282975.1 uncultured Oscillospiraceae bacterium
ATACAAAAGGCGTACCGCAATCTATTTTGCAGTACGCCTTGTTTTTATTATAGTAATTCCGAATGGCTTTCCGCTGATTTCCGCCCTCAGGCGAAATGCCGCCTTTGCTTTTCGGCGGCAAAGCGGGAACCGTAATGATTGCCTTTGGCAAACGTTATACCATTCCGCCATTGACCCCCAGCACCTGGCCGGTGATATAACTGGCCGAATCTGAAGCCAGAAACACAGCGGCGGCGGCCACCTCCTCCGGTTTTCCCATCCGGCCCATGGGAACCGATTCACAAAACCGAGAAAGTTCCTCCCGGGTGTATCCGGCGTTCATAGGGGTGTCGATTCCGCCCGGGGCAATGCAGTTGACCCGGATGCCCCCCAGCGCCAATTCTTTGGCCAGCGCTTTGGTCAGGCCGATCAGCCCCGCCTTGGCGGCGGAATATGCTGCCTCGCAGGCGGCGCCCACCTGCCCCCAAACCGAGGAGATATTCAGAATCACCCCGCCTTGCTGGCGGTAAAAAGCGGGAAGCAGGCCGTGGATCATCCGATAGGCAGACTTCAGGTTGCTGTCCAGAATATAGTCCCAGTGGTCCTCCTCTACCTCGGAAAAGAGAATTTCCTCCGCCGCCCCGGCGTTGTTCACCAGCACGTCCACCCGGCCGAACCGGTTTTGCACCTGACGGCAGAGTTCTTCCGCTTCCCCCGCCCGGGTCAGATCGGCACAGAAAGCCTCGCAATCCCGGCCCAGGGCCAGAATCTGCTGTTTCAGCCCCTGCGCCGCTTCTTTCTGGCTGCGGTAATGGACCGCCACGGCATAACCGGCCCGGGCAAAAGCCAGGGCCATGGCCTGACCGATGCCGCCGGACGCTCCAGTAATCAATACAGTTTTCATCAGCTTACCGGCGCCGCTGTCGCAGCATCATTGTACTGGGTGGTATCACTGGTCAATCCCTCTTCCGTCTCCACCTGTGAAACCGAGGTTTCGCTGCTGGGGAAGGCCACACTGAGCACCACATACTGGTCGGTGTCCACCTTCTGTAAAGTGTAGATCATGACCTTCTGCGGTTCCTCCTCCAAATGCCGCCCCACATCCCAGAATGGGCCCGGGGGGATGTAACCCACTTCCAGGGTGTAAATGTCCAGATTCTTTGAAATATTCAACACTTCGCAGGAATAAGGGAGCACCGAAGGGGTGGTGGGAAGATAGTACACCTGGTTTTCCTCGTCGTAAACAATGGAAAGGTAGCTGTCCTCCACGCTTTGATGCCGGATGTTGGCGTGTTCCCCCAAAATCTGGCGGATGCTTGCTTCAATATCCGATTGGGGAACGGTGATGTTGCCGAAGGAATCCTCCTGATAGCCGGAAGTATCCGGATGATCCAGCAAAAACTGCCAGACACCGGCCCGGATCACTTCCACTTCATCCAGATAATTCACAGATTCATAGGCGGGCACATCAATAATCACCAACGGCTGCACCACTTCCGCCAGCGCTTCCTTTTCCCAGGTGTTGTTAATCGCATTGCCGATCAACCCCACCAGCCATACCACAGTGGTCACCAAACCCACCAGGGCAAACAGCAGGGTGAATGCCCCCAATACCAGGGCGCTGCGGTGAAAGGTCCGCTTTTCCACCGCCTTTTCCGGGGCTGCTTCGGTTTGCTTGGGCTGAATGTCTTGCTTTGCCATAATTCCGGTCTCCTTTCTCGGGAACCCTGCCGGTTTAACGGATCTGGCCGTTGCCTCGGATCACATATTTTACCGTGGTCATCTCCTTCAGACCCATGGGGCCTCTGGCGTGAAGCTTCTGAGTGGAGATGCCGATTTCCGCCCCCAGACCAAACTCGCCGCCGTCGGTGAACCGGGTGGAGGCGTTGACGTACACCGCCGCCGAATCCACCGCTGCGGTAAATTGATCGGCGCTGTCCAGATCTTTGGTGACAATGCATTCGCTGTGCCCGGTGGAGTAGCGGTTGATGTGGGCAATGGCTTCCTTTACGCTTCCCACTACTTTACAGGAGATAATGTAATCCAAAAATTCCTTGCCGTAATCCTCTTCGGTGGCGGGCACTGCCAGATCCCCCAGGATTTTGCAGGTCTCTTCGCAGCCCCGGATCTCCACATTCTTTTCCGCCAGCTTCTTTTGGCACATGGGCAGGAATGCTTCCGCAATGTCCCGGTGCACCAAAAGGCTTTCCGCTGCGTTGCAGACGCTGGGGCGGCTGGTTTTGGCGTTAAATACAATGTTTGCTGCCATCTCCAGATCGGCAGTGGCATCCACATAAATGTGGCAGTTGCCGGTGCCGGTTTCGATCACCGGCACGGTGGCGTTTTCCACACAGGAGCGGATCAGCCCTGCTCCGCCACGGGGGATCAGCACGTCCAGCAGGCCGTTGAGCTTCATCATCTTGGTGGCGGTTTCCCGGCTGGTGTCCTCCACCAGTTGGATCAACTCTTTGGGCAGGCCGCATTCCTCCAACGCCTGCTGCATCAGCCGGACAAAGGCCAGGTTGGAATGGTAGGCTTCCTTGCCACCCCGAAGCAGGGCGGCGCTGCCGGCCTTCAAACACAGCACGGCGGCGTCTACCGTCACATTGGGCCGGGATTCAAAGATGATCCCGATGACCCCCATGGGCACCCGGATCCGCTGGATGTTCAGTCCGCTGACGGTGCGGTAGCCTTCCACCACCTCTCCCACCGGATCCTCCAGCTTCACCACATCCAGCACCGAAGCGGCGATGCCTTCAATCCGCTCTTTGGTGAGCAGCAGCCGGTCCTGCATCACCGTGGGGATGCCGTTTTCCTTTGCCTGGGCCAAATCCAGGGCATTGGCCTCCAGCACGCTGTCCGCCTGTTCCGTTAAAATCCGGCTGATGGCGGTGAGCGCCTGATTCTTTTCCTTCGTAGAGAGCAGCGACGCCGCCTGGGACGCCTGCTTTGCCGCCAAGGCCGCCGCTGTAATGTCGTATGCCATAAAAAGACCTCCTTATTTTTAAATCAATGGATAATCATTCCATCGTTGGGATATCGGCTTTTGGTTTTCAATCGTTGGGCCCGCTGCTGCCGGCTTTGGGGAGTGGGCTCAAACCAGGTGCCTGCCGGCTGACCGTCTAAAATGGTATAGAGCTGTTCGGGGTGGCTTCCATTCATAATCAGCATGGGGAACCCGGCTTCCATGGCCATCTGGGCGGCGTGAATCTTGGTCACCATGCCGCCGGTGCCCAAATGGCTGCCCTGTCCGCCGGCCAGCCCCTGAATCTCCCGGGTAATTTCGGTGACATAGGGGATCAGCTTTGCATCGGGGTTTTTGTGGGGGTCGGAATCATACAGCCCGTCAATATCGCTTAAAATCACCAGCAAATCGGCTTCACACAGCTTGCCCACAATGGCAGAGAGGGTGTCGTTGTCGCCAAATTCAATTTCTTCGGTGGAAATGGCGTCGTTTTCGTTGACGATGGGAAGCACCTTTAATTGCAGCAGCCGGTTTAAGGTGTTTTCCAGATTCCGGCAGCTGATTTCCCGATCCACCGTATAGCGGGTCATCAGCACCTGG
>CASDQY010000052.1 GCA_949282975.1 uncultured Oscillospiraceae bacterium
CTGCTGGAACGGTTCGGCGGCGAGGTTCCCGCCACCATGGAGGAGCTGACCAGTCTGCCGGGTGTGGGGCGAAAAACCGCCAACCTGATTTTAGGGGACGTGTTCCATCTTCCCGCCATCGTCACCGATACCCACTGCATCCGCATCTGCGGGCGGCTGGGGCTCACCGATTCTACCAACCCTGCGGTGGTGGAAAAGCAGTTGAAAGCAGTGGTTCCGCCGGAAGAAGGCAGCGATTTCTGCCACCGTCTGGTCCACTTCGGCCGGGAGGTATGCAAAGCACAAAAGCCCCTGTGCGAAGAATGCACGTTACAGGAAATTTGCAAGAATCCGCCGAAGCAGAAGCAAAGGGTAAAAGAAACTTCCACACAGTCTCTCAAAGAACAGTAATCGTAAATCATTTTTTACCGTTATGAAACAGAATTTTTCTATTATAAAACGCTTATTTTCTGATTTTCTCTTATTGTTTTGCTTGCAATATTTTTTCTTTTAAAAAAACGATTTTGTCAAGATAATTTTATTTTGTTGAAATATTTTAAACTATGTTTCTTTTTTTATTTACAATGTGCACACTCTTCTGGATAAGATGAAGCGTCTTATATATTTATATTAACAAGTCCAAAAAATCTCTTTTACTTTTAGTAAATGATAGAAATAAGTGATGAATAAGCCCTCAGTCGGGAATTACTTCCTAACTGAGGGCTTCTCATTTCTTGTCTTTTACAGAATCCGCTGCATATCGCTGATGCGGGAAGGGGTGCCGGTGGCGTTCAGGTTGTTGCAGAAGATAACATCGTCAATGCCTTTTTCCCGGCAGAGCGTATTGATGCTGCCATTGTAATAGCGGTAATCCACCACATACACATCCTGATAATCGTCCACCAAGAAGGGAACGAAGGCGTTGCCGAAACTTTCCTTCACCACTAAAACGGCGCTGCCGTCGTTGAGGGTGGGGTTATGAATCTCTTCATAAGGCTGGTCGCCGCCAATGAAGCAATTATATTTTGCCCCACGGCTGTAATCGGTGGCGTCATACACCACTTTCCACGGGGTGACATTGCCGTTGCGGTCGGTAAAGGTCATCTCATTGGTGGAATCGGGAAGATACGCCACCAGAGTATCCGGGCTGTTGCCCAGGGCAGCGTTGTTGCCGCTGTCCTCATAATAACTTCCCAGGAAATTATCAAAGGTCATGGTTTCGTAGTCTTCCAGGGCCTTGGGTTCAACGCCTTTGGCTTCACAGAACTGCTGATAGGCGTAATAGGCGCCCAAAGCGGTCCAGTGGTGATCGGTGCGGAAATAGAGATATTCGGTTTTATGCCGGCGAAGGGTGTCGTAGATGGGAACCGCTACTGCCCCGTTGGTAAGGTGATCGTAGATAAAATCGCAGACTTCTCCCTGGTTGCTCCAGCCCATTTCCTCCTGAACGGCGTTGGAAAAGTCAATGCCGCAGGCCAGGGGAACGGCAATGTTATATACCGTGGCCACGCCCTGAAGTTCCTGGGCCGCCTGACTGACGGTTCGGCAGTATTCCAATGTGTTGCTTTCACTAAAGCCATAGGTGCTATAGCCCCGATTGCCGGAAATATAAATAATTCCGGACCGAGTGGGAGCGGTTTGAATGGTGTCGGCATCCTCATCGTATTCCGGTTCCGAGGTCACCGGCTGGGTCACTTCCTGCCCTTCGGATTGGGACAGGGTTTGGGAAACATTGTCCACCGTCACCCCATTTCCACAGCCGGTCAGGCCGACCAGCATTGATGCCGCCAATAAGGCAGCCAACCATTTTTTCTTCATAATAAGCCCCTTTCACTTGGAATTTGCATGGCCCATTTTATCAGATTTTTCTGCCTTTGTAAACCGAAAAACAGGCACTTGTCAAAAATTAAAAGCTGTGTTACAATGTATTCATATCTAGCAAGATATCTCTTTGCACTGCACACTGAAAAGCAAACAGTACAAACTGAACAGGCCAGTCGGAGCCGGGCCGCATTTGCGGCAGCAGAGCGTTTTACCTCTGCGGGACAGTTTCCCGCAGGGGCTTTTTTGTCTCCGGGCAGAATCCTTTCGTGGCAGCTGCATAGGAATAGAATATCAAACCCAGAAAGGAAATTCCTATGAGCAAGACCCAAAAATCCAATCAGCAGATTGCAATGATGGTGGGGCGGAACACCATCTTCGGAAATCTGTTTCTCAGCATCTTGAAGCTCTTTGCCGGCGCCTTCGGCCATTCCCAGGCGCTGATCAGCGACGGCATTGATTCTTTGAGCGACGTATTCAGCACCATCATCGCCATGGTGGGAGTAAAACTGGCGGCCAGAAAGGCGGACAGCGGCCATCCCTACGGCCATGAGCGGTTCGAATGCGTTACGGCGCTGATCCTTTCCTTTTTGATTGCGTTTGCCGGCATCATGATTGGCTGGAACGGGATTCAAACCATTCTGGACGGCAGCTATGCCCGGGGGGAGACCCCCGGTTTTCTGGCCATGGGGGTGGCCGTGGTTTCCATTGCCGGCAAAGAGGGGATGTTCTGGTACACCCGGCATTATGCCAAACGAATCCGCTCCTCCGCTTTGATGGCCAATGCCTGGAACTACCGCAGCGACGCTTTGTCCTCTGTCGGCAGCTTTGTGGGCATTTTGGGGGCCATGCTGGGCTGGCCGGTCTGCGACCCCATTGCCAGCGTGATCATCTGTGTCTTTATCCTGCGCTCCGCCTATCAGGTATTTATGGATGCGGTCAGCAAAATGACCGACCAGAGCTGTGACAAAGAAACGGAAGAAGCCATTCTCAACACCGTTTCCCAGGTGGAAGGGGTGGCCCGGGTGGATCTGGTGCATACCCGGCAGTTCGGCAGCCGCAGCTATGTGGACATCGAGATTTCGGCGCCTTCCAATCTTACTTTGTTGGAGGGGCACAACATTGCCCAGCAGGTGCACGACGCCGTGGAGCAGGAATTTCCGGAAGTAAAACACTGTATGGTGCATGTGAATCCTTATTTTACAACCCCGCCCCATCCAACCGGCAACAGCCGATAATGCAATCGAAAAATGAAACGGTGCTTCCCCGCTTGAAGAAGCACCGTTTTTGTCTTGTTTTGTCTTGGAAAAATCAGCCCACCAGGGAATCCACAATCTTGGCCACCCAGTCCACACATTCGGTTTTCTGAGCGTCTTCCAGCTTGCCTTTTTTGAACAAGCCGCCCTTGAGTTCTACCTGCTTGATGTTGCCAACCACAACGCCCAGCTTTTCGGCAGAAGATTTCATTTCATCCACGCAACCGAATTCAGAGCCGATGGCGATGATAGCCATATTCTTCACCCGGCCGGGGTTCAGGTTAGAGATGAACTTCATTACGTCGGAATCGGCCTTTTTGCCGCCTTCCACGCAGACCACCACCAACTTCTGATTTTCCATGTTATACGCCGGGGGAATCTGGTCGATCTTTGCCTGCTGGCTGCGGCCGACCGTTTCTGCCATTTCACTGGCATTGCCGGCTTTTCCTTTGTACAGTACCGTCATTTTAATCTTCGCCATGAATAACATCCTCCAATTTTGGTTCTGCTTTGACATACCAAAGCGCTTGTTTATTAGTTTACCACAAAATTTCGGAAATTACCAGAGTTTTTTAGCGGTTTTCTCTATGTTTTGCAAATTTTTTTCTGTGACGGCCTTTTGAGCCATAACCGGCAGAATACGAAATAAATATTTCCGATTTTAGAAAGCAAAATGCCGCCCGTTAACTGCGGGCGGCAAAACCGGAATTTGAAACGAAAATTTTTTTGAATTTGCAGGGTGAAGCGGGCGGTTGCAGTACACTCATTACATTCCCTTGCCAAATTCACTGAGTTGCAACTCTTTGTTGTGGTCCAGCGCCCAATCGATGCCCCAGGAGCTGGTGAACAGCAATAGGGGGCGTCCACGCAAATCTTGAACCCTTCGGGTGTCGCTGGTTAAATCCAGGGCTTTCACATCAATCTCCTGATTTTCAATCCAGCGCAGGTACTGATACGGCAGCCCTTCCCGGCGCACTTCCACCCCGTATTCGTTCTTCAAGCGGTACTCCAGCACTTCGAATTGCAGCACACCCACCACGCCGACGATCACTTCTTCCATGCCGGAATCCGGCTCCTGGAAAATCTGGATGGCGCCTTCCTGGGCAATCTGATTGATGCCCTTGACGAACTGCTTGCGCTTTAAGGTGTCTTTTTGGCTGATCAGGGCGAAGTGTTCCGGGGCAAAGGTGGGGATGCCCTGGAACCGAATCTTCTTACCGGGAGCGCAGAGAGTGTCCCCGATGGAGAAGATACCGGGATCGAACAGTCCCAGAATATCCCCGGCATAGGCTTCCTCCACAATTTCCCGATCCTGGGCCATCATCTGCTGGGGCTGGGTGAGCTTCATTTTTTTATTTCCCTGGACATGGAACACCTCCATGCCCTTCTCAAACCGGCCGGAACAGATACGCACAAAGGCCACCCGGTCCCGGTGGGCCTTATTCATATTGGCTTGAATTTTAAAGACGAAGCCGGAGAAATTGGGATCAAAGGGGTCTATCTCTTCCTCAGCGGTCTGCCGAGCCAGCGGCGGAGTGGTCATCTGCAAAAAGGCTTCCAGAAAGGGCTCCACCCCGAAATTGGTCAGGGCCGAGCCAAAAAACACCGGGCTGAGCCGGCCGCTTTGGACTTCTTCCAGATTCAATTCGTCCCCTGCCCCATCCAGCAGTTCCACATCGTCCCGAAGGGTGTTGTAATTATCCTCCCCGATGAGATCCTTTAAGGATTCATCTTCCAGATCCACTTCCGTCTTTTCCGCTTCCAGCTTACCGCTTTGATTGGCGGTAAAGGCCAGGATATGGCGGCTTTGACGGTCATACACACCCCTGAAATCTTTGCCGGAGGAGATGGGCCAGTTCACCGGACAGGTCTTGATGCCCAGTTCCTCTTCGATTTCTTCTACCAGATCAAAGGGATTTTTGGCTTCCCGGTCCATTTTATTGATGAAGGTAAAGATGGGAATATGGCGCATGACGCAGACCTTGAACAGCTTCCGGGTCTGATTTTCCACACCCTTGCTGGCGTCGATCACCATGACGGCGGAATCCGCAGCCATCAGGGTGCGGTAGGTGTCCTCGGAAAAGTCCTGGTGGCCGGGTGTGTCCAGAATGTTGATGCAGTAGCCTTCATACTCAAACTGCATCACCGAACTGGTGACCGAAATGCCACGCTGCTTTTCAATCTCCATCCAGTCGCTCACCGCATGGCGGGAATTTTTTTTGCCCTTTACCGTGCCGGCCAGCGCAATGGCGCCGCCATAGAGCAAAAACTTTTCGGTCAGGGTTGTTTTACCGGCGTCCGGGTGGGAAATGATGGCGAAAGTTCGCCGACGTTTAATTTCTTCCTTCAAATCAGCCACGCTGAAAGTACCTCCCCTGTCTCATTTCCTCAAAACTTGCGTTCTCTATTGTACCTAAAACCGGCGTTGCTGTCAACGGCTGTCCCCACGATCTACGCAGAGGGTGTAGCCGATTTCCTCCATCTGCTTCTGAAGCAGCCGCAGTCCTTCCGCCGCTTCCGCCCCGGAATGGGCTTTGTGATCGTAAAGGCTGTAGTGGTCCCGCACTTCGCCGGGGGAAAGATTGGGCATGACCACATTCGCCCCGGCCAGCACCGCTTTCTGCCGCCCGTTTGGATCCAGGGAAGCCAGGGCAGTGGTGGCCGGCAGATTGGCTTTCGGCAGCAGCAGCCTTAAAATCGCCACACACCGCACCGTCTGGGCCGCTGTTCCCGGCGGGCAGTCCCCAAAGGGCGTATCCTTATGGGGCAGAAACGGGCCGATGCCCACCATCTGGGGCTGAAGGGTTTGGAGAAAGAGAAAATCCCTGACCAGATGCTCCGGCCCCTGCCCCGGAGAACCCACCATAAATCCCCCGCCGGTCTGGTACCCCAGCTCCTTTAAGGTAAACAGGCAGTCCTGACGGCGCCGGGGAGACATGCACCGGGGGTGCAGCTTTTGGTAATGGGCAAAATCCGCCGTTTCCTCCCGAAGAAGGTACCGGTCCGCCCCGGCCTGTTTCAATTTTTGGTAGCTTTCCCGGCTGCGCTCCCCCAAAGAAAGGGTGACAGCACAGTCCGAAAACCGGCTTTTGATTTCCTTTAACAGGGAGCAGAGCCAGTCATCGGTGAAGGCGCCGTCCTCTCCGCCCTGGAGCACAAAGGTGCGAAACCCCAAAGGATATCCTGCTTCACAGCAGGATAAGATCTGCTCCCGGGTCAGGCGGTAGCGGGTAAGATTGGAATTGCTTTTGCGAATGCCGCAATAGTAGCAATCGTTTTTGCAGATGTTGGAAATCTCAATCAAGCCCCGAATGAAGATCCGGTTGCCAAACTGAGCCAAAGCCGTTTCACGGGCAAGGGCATAGAGCCGGGCTTCTTCTGCCCCGGTCAGGCCGGTGAGCAGAAAGAGAAAGTCCTCCCCGGTAAGGGGGAGGTTGCGGGAAAATTTTTCCACCACAGAAGAAAAGGTCATAGAACACACCTGGATTCAACGAAAAATACTCAGCGAAGCTGCTGCAAATGGGCTTCCATGCTTTCCATCCCGACATCCGGAAACTGTTCCAACAGCTTCTGGGCCATCACCTGATAGCCAAATACAGTGGGGTGGATGCCGTCAAAAAAGTAGTCCTCAATGGCGGTAAGGCCGTCGGCCTGCACCATGGAAGAATGGTAGTCCAGATAGGAAAAGCCAAATTGGGCGGCGATCTGCTTTAAGCGGCGGTTCAGCTGGATAGTATATTCCCGGCGCTGGGGATCCTCCCGGGTAAAGTACATACAGGTGGGCAGCACCGAACAGAGCACCAGGCGCAGGCCTGTTTCATAAAACCTCCGAGCCATGGCACGGATATCCTGTTCCGCACAGTCCAGCACCTCAGCCATCGGCCGGCCGGGAAGCCGTTTCCAATCATCGTAAGCAAGGTCCCAGGAATTGTTGATGCCGATCATCAAAAAGGTAACGGCAGGGCGAAGCTGAATGGCGTCTGCTTCCAGACGCTTTAAGCAAAATTCGGTGTTATCTCCGCCGATGCCACGGTTTAACAGCAAGCCGGTGGTGCAGTGAAAATAGCTTTCGATCTCCCAATAATGGGTGATGGAATCGCCCAGAAACAAGGCGCCCACCGGCAGCCGCCGTTGGAGCACCCCCTGGTTGCGCAGATCAAATTCCACCCGGCGGCTGTCCGCAGGACAATCCACCCCAAACCAGCCGGGACGCAGAAATTCCACTCGATTCATTTCCATCCTTCCTCTTTCTCCTGATGTTGCTGCTCCCTTCCGGCGTACAGCCGGGCCAGGCGGCGCAAGCCTGCCAAAACGATCCGCCGCAGGGGGCGGATGGCCACCCAAATTCGGGCATACAGCCGGTAACTCTTTTGGGTGACGGTGTATTCCTTCCCCTTACGGGTAAAGGCACAGACCACACCCAGAACCTGCCCATCGGTGACGCCGTGCTCCAATGCCGTTTGATGGTCGCCGCACAGGATGTAGCCCTCCGGGTCCTCCCCCACCACCCGGTGGAGCACATAGCCCCCCTGGGGGCGCAGATACAGGGGGATGTCATATTTTTTCAGCTTTCCCTGGGGCTTGATCAGGGTGACCGAATCCTTTCCGTCCCGCAGCATGGGCAGCATGCTGCTGCCATGGGGAGAAAATTTTACCTGCTGCCCTGCTTCCAGCAGCTGGCGGATCAGAGGATCCAGCTGGGCCAGCCTGACATTTTTCTGGCTTAACCCCTTCATGCCAGCAGATCCGCCTGCTCAAGCTTGTCCACAAAGCCGTCCACCGCCTGTTTGGCTGTGGCTTCGTCCACCTGGTATTCCTGAAGCAAAGCCTTAACCAGCTCTTCCCGACTGGTTTCCTGCTGGAGCCGCTCAAACAAAAAGGCGCCGGTTTCGTTCAGGTTGACCATGCCGTTGAAATCCACGCAGGCATCCCCCACCGGCACCACTACATAATACCCCGCCACCTGACGAAGCATAAATTCCATCTTCAATTTCATTGCGCTTCCTCCCTTTCCGCCAACGCACGGTATACAACATCCACCGCATCCAGAGAAATGTTGCAGCCCAGTTCCAGCACTTTCGTGTTTTTCAGCAAAACATCCGCCATGGCAAGCATCTTTTCCATCCGTGGCGCATCCAGCCGGCGAATGGTTTGCTTCAGCAGGCTGTTGACCATCCGGCTGCCGGAGGCGGGGCGCACCCAATTTTCCGGGCTGCGCTGCAAAAACACCAATCCGCCCAAGGGGACCCGTTGGTTGACGTTCCAATCCGTTTTGCCGCTCCAAGGGGTGCCGTATGCAAACAACTTCCCCTGCTCCAGCCGCACCGCCGGTTTGTCGTCATTCAGGATATAGGCATCCGCAAACCGTTTCAGCCAAAGCTGGGTGTGGGTGGATTTGCCGGTGCCGCTGTCGGCGCTGAACAGATAGGCTTTTCCGTTATGCACCACAGCGGAGGCGTGCACCATCATTCCCTGATGGTCCAAAAGCTGAAGGTAAAACTCCTGGCAGGTGAGGACATATTCCCAATCCTCCGCCGAAAGATCGGGGCTGAGATGCATAAATCCGGGAATTTTTTCCCGCTGGCTGGGAATGCGGATTTCGGGCTGCTGATCGGTTTCCACCCGATAGGCCCGGGCCTGGCGGATGGTTCGTGGATAGTCGCAGTCCAAATCGGTAATCAGCCCGGCAATGCGGTAACGACGGTACACGGATACACCTCCCTACAAAGCTGATTCCAGCATACCATATTTTTTTGATTTTCGCAACGATTCTTAGCGGATGCTTCCGCAGAGGTTTTCGTACCGGAAATGGATGAACCCGCCGCAGTCCTGATGATTGAGGCAGAGATTCTGTTGAATGATCAGGGTTTCGGTGGTGGCAAACTTATATGTGGCCAAACCCACATACAGCGTGACATCGGTATCGGCGGTAAGGCGGACCCACTTATTGAACACATCCAGAAACGGGGCCTGTTCGTGATCAAATTCCCAATAGATCTGGGGAGCGATGTAGTCCAGATAGCCGGGCTGGGTGCACCAGGTGACAATATTGGTATACTGAGTAGTATCGGAGGCAGGGGCGTCGTAATAATTGCCCCCGGGGCTGACCCCAAACTGTACCGCCGGACGGATGGACTTTACCGTCTGGTACACCCGCTGCACCAAACGGTCGGTAGCGGCATGGGCCGTGGCCGAATCGTAGCCGTATTCCTCCGGGGAAATGCTGTAAAAATAATCGTCGAAGTGGATGCCGTCCACATCGTAGTTCTGCACCAATTCCCCAATGCCGTTGCAGATCAAATCCAGAGCTTCTTCGTTGTTGGGATCCAGATAATAATAGCCGTCGGTATCATTATAACGCATATATTGGGTATTCCCCAGCCACTGTTTGGTGAGGTAGGAGGAATCCACCGTGGCAAAATCGCTTTGGCTCATCAGCCGGTAGGGATTGACCCAGGCGTGAAAAGACAGTTCCAGTTCATGGGCGATGTCAATCAGAATGGCCAGAGGATCGTAATCCGCCGCCTGGCCGGCTGTTCCTGTGACATATTTGCTCCAGGGGTAATAGGCGGAAGGATAAATGGCATCCCCGTGGGAACGCACCTGGACAAATACCGTATTCATTCCCTGGGCTTTGACGTTGTTAAGCACCACACGGGCGTAGTAAGTAAAGTCCTCCTGGGTATGCTCCATCATCATGGATTCCAATTCGATGTAGCTGATCCATACCCCTCGAAGATCGTCCTCATACAGCAGCACATCCTCCTGGGACTGGCTCTCCGATACGGCTTGCTGCGGTGCCTCAGACTGGTCCCCCGACAGGGTAGCCGCACTGTTGTGCAGCGTGGCGCAGCCGGTACAGCCAAACAGCAGCAGTACCGCCAGCAGCAGGGAGAGGGCTTTTGGTTTTTTCATAACGACTCCTTTCGGGAAACAAGAAGAGAGTGGAGCCATGTCAAATGCTCCACTTCTACTTTCACTCTTCCTTGGGTTCACGCTTGGTAATATCCAAACGGATTACCGCCTGGTACTCCGGGGTCAGAACGGTAAAGCCCTGGCCGATTTCATTGGGATAGATTTCCAGCTTGGAAAAATCCAGATGGCGGAAGTCAAAGTCCACCGAATCTTTGCCAAAGGACATCAAGGCGGTTTCATCGCTTTTGGGCGAATCGGGAATCTTGACATAATCCTCCTGCTCCACATCACGAAGCAAACGGTCGGTGAGCAGCTTCTCCTTCAGCTCGGTGACGTCAAATTCCTGGGTATCGGAAAGGGAGGGTTCCTCAAACACCGGTTTCGGACGATTTTGGGGTTCCAGATCGGGGATCACCATGGTGGGCTGCCGATCCGCCGGCACGGTTTCATAATGAAACCGGGAATCCGGTGCAAAGCCCAGATCGGATTGGGGGACTGGCGCAGGTTCCGGCACCGGTGCAGAAAGGATGGGGTCCTGATAAAAAGGAGTGGAATCCATCAAGACCGGTTCCCCTTCCTCTTCTTCCAGATAGCCGGGCAGAGGGCGGCGGGAGAGGGTGCGCAGATGGCTTTTCCAAACCAAAAGGATCACCCACAGCACCACCAGCACACCGAAAGGAATCAGCACGCAGTATACCAAACCGGGGTCGCTACCCCAAAAGGCCAGAGTCTTGCCCAGCCAGTCGCTGGAGAACACCACCTGCCCCACTACGTTTTCCGGCAGGATCAGCAGATCCGCTTCATTGCGTCCGCCATTGACCGTCCAGTACAAAACATTATCCACCGTAGCCGAGCCGGTGACGGCGGAAAGGCCATAGCCTTCAAACACTTCGTTGGCGTCTTGACCGGCATAAAGCACCACACTGCCCTGGCTGAGCCCGGCGGTGCTTCCATCGATGGGCGTGGCCACTACCAAAGTGTTGGGCTTGAACAGCCAGGTAAGGTTGTCGTTATCTTCAATCACATACTGCCGCCCCAGCAAAGAGGGCAGAGCGCCGTTTTCCAGGGCGGAATACTGGGTAAACCGCAGCAGCCCAAACAGTGCGCCGGACAAAACCACCAACACCAGAAAAAGAATGGTCACGGCTTTCATGGCCCGGTATCCTCCCGTTTTTTTCACTGCCATAGGTTTCCCTCCTTTTGAAACGACCTGTTTCTACACTGTCATTATGGTTGTTTTTCGTCCGATTGTCAACCTTTTTTCCAAAAATTACTGAAAAAGCTGTTCTACCAGAGAAGAAAATTTCTTTTTCCGGGAGCGATTTGGCTCAAAGGGCAGATCTTCCATGGAATCCACCACCACAAAATCCTTCCCCAGCAGGTGGACCCGCTCCCAGGGAATCTGCTTGGGCTTGCCGGGGCAGAAGAAGAAAAACCTGGGCCGCACCCCATAGGTAAGCAGGGCTTTGACCGAGTTTTCCTCCAACAGCAAATCGTCCACCATGCCCAGCCGATCTCCGGTATCCATACAGATCAGCTCCCGCTTTTTCAGCTCCGCAAAGGTCAATTCCATGTTGACACGCCCCCTTCTCTGCCCAAAGATATGCGCTAAAAGAAGGAAGCAGAACTTTACTTCAGCTCCACAATGGTGACACCGCTTTCCCCTTCCCCGAACACGCCGAGGCGGAAGCTTTTCACGCTGGGGTGGTGCTTTAAATGCTGCTGCACCGCTTTGCGCAAAGCCCCGGTGCCCTTGCCGTGGATGACGGTGACCTGGCTTTGGTTGGCCATGACGCAGTTGTCCAAAAACTGATCCAGCTCCATTAGGGCTTCTTCCACAGTCTCGCCCCTCAGATCCAGTTCCATGCTGGCCCGGCGCTGGCTCATGCTTTGGGCGGACATCATGCGTCCCCCCGCACGATACTGCTGTTTCGGGGGCGCATAGGGGTTCTTTTCTTCCAGCAGGCGGAGATTGCTGAGCTTTACCCGGCTCTTTAACAGGCCGGCCTGCACCAGAATGGAGGTCTTGCCTTTGGAATCTTCCAGGGCCGTGCCCTTTTTGTCAATGTCGAAGATCAACACGCTGTCCCCTTTTCGGATGGGGCGTGGGAGTTTATATTCCTTGTTGCTGCGCTGCTGCACCGGGTTGGCGGTTTTATCCAGTTGTTGAATCTCCCGGCGAAGCTGGGCTTTGGCATCCGCCGTTTTCCGAGCAAATTCCTGGGCGTCTTTTTCTTTTTTCAGGGCGTCCAACTCGTTTAACAGCCGGTCGGACTGGGCTTTGACCTGATTGACAAGCTGGGCCGCCTGCTTCTGGGCTTTGTCCAGGATTTCCTTTTTCTCCTCCTCCAGTTCCCGGCGCTGCTCCTCCAGCCAGGAATTTTTCTGCTTGAGCTGATCGGTCAGGGATTGGTATTCCTGATATTGCTTTTCGTATTCCTGGCGCTGGGTCTCCAGCCGGGAGATGGTGGATTCCAACTGTTTGTTTTCCTGATCCACCAAACTTTCCGCCTTTTGCAATACCCCTTCATCCAAACCCAGCCGGCGGGAGATGGCAAAGGCGTTGGAGCGGCCGGGCACGCCGATAAGCAGGCGGTAGGTCGGTTTTAAGGTATCCACATCAAATTCGCAGCAGGCATTTTCCACCCCGGCGGTTTCAATGGCATACACCTTAAGCTCCGGATAATGGGTGGTGGCGGCGGTAACGGCGCCCCGCTGGCGCAGCGCTTCCAGCACCGCAATGGCCAGAGCCGCCCCTTCCACCGGGTCGGTGCCGCTGCCCAATTCGTCGGTGAGGATCAAAGAATGATCGTCGGCGGTTTTCAGAATATGCACCAGGTTGGTCATGTGGGCGGAGAAGGTGGATAAGCTCTGCTCGATGCTCTGTTCATCGCCGATATCCGCCAACACCTGATCGAACACCGAAACGGCGCTTCCCGCCCCCACCGGAATCAGCAGACCGCACATGGTCATAAGGCAGAGCAGGCCGATGGTTTTCAGGGTGACGGTTTTCCCCCCGGTGTTGGGGCCGGTGATGACCAGGGTGCGGCATTCCCCGCCCAAGGTCAGGGAGATGGGCACGGCGGTTTTCGGATCCAGCAGAGGGTGGCGGGCTTTATTCAGGACAATCTCCCCGGTGTCGGTAAGCCGGGGTTTCTGGGCGTTCATCCGGGCCGCCAGCTCCGCTTTGGCAAAGCAGAGATTCAAGGCGATGACCACATCGAAATTATCCATCAGATTGCCCGCATGCTGGGCAACGGTCTGGCTGAGTTCATAGAGGATCCGCTGAACCTCTGCTTTTTCCTGGGTCTGAAGGACACGAATCTGGTTGTTGGCCTCCACCACGCCCATGGGCTCCACAAAGAGGGTGGCGCCGCTGGCGGAGGAATCGTGAACCAGACCGGGAATCTCCGATTTGTGTTCCGCCTTCACCGGCACCACAAACCGCCCGTCCCGCTGGGTAATCAGGTTTTCCTGAAGGGCCTTCTGGTATTTGGAGGAGCGGATGATCTTATCCATCTCCTGCTTGGCTTTGGCCTGGGCGGAGGCGATCTTCCGGCGCAGGTCCGCCAGGGCGGGGCTGGC
>CASDQY010000053.1 GCA_949282975.1 uncultured Oscillospiraceae bacterium
GGTGCTTCCCCCCAGCAGCACCGTCAGGGTGCTGACCACGCTTTCCTTAGCAGCAAAGCCGGTAATCAGGGCGGTGGACACCATCCAGCTACCAAAGCCCAAGGGGGCAAAGATGGGGGCGATCCAACCGCCGATCATGGCCAACAGGCTGTCGCCCTGATCGGTGACCACATTGAATTGATAATCGAAGGTCTGCAAGAACCAGATGATCACAGTGGCCACAAAGATGATGGTAAAGGCCCTGGTCACGAAGTCCTTGGCTTTGTCGTAGATCAGCCGCCCCACGCTTTTGGCGCTGGGGAACCGGTAGTTGGGCAGCTCCATCACAAAGGGGATGGGCTCCCCGCGAAACGCAGTTTTCTTCAGCAGCAAAGCGAACAATACGCCGATGACCATACCCCCCAGATACAGCCCGATCATCACCAGCGCCCCATAATCCGGGAAGAATGCGGCGGTGAACAAAGCATAGATGGGAAGCTTAGCGGAGCAGCTCATAAAGGGAGTCAGGAGAATAGTCATCTTCCGGTCCCGCTGGGAGGAGAGGGTACGGGTGGCCATAATCGCAGGCACCGAGCATCCAAAGCCGATGAGCATGGGGACAATGCTTCGCCCGGACAGGCCGATTTTTCGCAACAGCTTATCCATCACAAAGGCCACCCGGGCCATGTAACCGGTGTCCTCCAGCACCGACAGAAAGAAAAACAGCACCACAATAATAGGCAGAAAGCTGAGCACGCTGCCCACCCCGGCAAAGACGCCGTCGATGATAAGGGAGTGGATCACCTCGTTCACCCCCCAGACGGTCAGGGCCCCGTCCACCTGATCGGTGAGCCAGGTAATGCCCAGATCCAGCAGATCGGAAAGGCCGGTGCCGATGAGGCCGAAGGTGAGGTAAAAGATCAGCGCCATAATTCCGACAAACACCGGGATGGCCGTCCATTTGCCGGTAAGGATCTTATCCAGCTTCCGGCTGCGGGTGTGGGCCTTGCTTTCCTGGGGCTTCACCACCGTCTGGGCGCAGACCTTTTCGATAAAGGCGTAGCGCATATCCGCCATAGCGGCCTGACGGTCCTTGCCGGATTCGTGTTCCATCTGAACAATCATATGTTCCAGCATATCCTGTTCGTTTTGGTCCAGGTGCAGCTCCTGCAAAATCACCTGATCGTTTTCCACAATCTTGGCGGCGGCAAACTGCAGCGGAATATTGTATTTTCTTGCATGGTCCTGAATCAGGTGCCGCACGGCATGGAGGCAGCGGTGCACCGCTCCCCCATCGGCGCCGTTTTCGTCGCAGAAGTCCATCCGGCCCGGTCGTTCCCGGTAGCGGGCAACATGCAGGGCGTGTTCCACCAATTCTTCAATTCCTTCATTTTTAGCGGCGGAGATGGGCACCACCGGAATGCCCAGACTTTCCTCCATCCGGTTGACCAGCACGGTGCCCCCGTTTTCCCGGACCTCGTCCATCATATTCAGTGCCAGCACCATGGGAATATCCAGCTCCATCAGCTGCATGGTCAGGTAGAGGTTGCGCTCCATATTGGTGGCGTCCACAATATTGATGATGCCTTTGGGACGGTCCTTCAAGAAGAAATTCCGGGTGACGATCTCCTCGTCGCTGTAGGGAGACATGGAATAAATGCCCGGCAGGTCGGTGATCACCGTATCGGAATGGCCGATGATGCTGCCGTCCTTCCGGTCCACCGTTACACCTGGGAAATTGCCCACATGCTGATTGGAGCCGGTAAGCTGGTTAAATAACGTGGTCTTGCCGCAGTTTTGGTTGCCGGCCAAGCCGAAGGTGAGGGTTTCCCCTTCCGGGATCTGGGCCCCTTCCACCTTTACATGGTAGATTCCCATCTCGCCGGTGTGAGGATGGGCCACCTCTTTGGCCTGCCGGGAAGCAGCTTTGGGAGCGTGGGAGGGATGGGTATCCCGAAGCAGGATATAAGAAGCGTCCTCTTTGCGAAGGGTCAGTTCATATCCCCGCACCCGCAGTTCCAAGGGGTCTCCCATGGGAGCCGTTTTGATCAAAGTCACTTCCGTGCCGGGGGTCAGCCCCATATCCAAAATATGTTTTCGCAGCGGGATTTCCTTGCACTGCACCTGTTCGATGTAGCCTTCCATCCCTATTTTTAAGTCTGCCAGTGTTGTCATATTGGTTCCTCCAAGTAGAATCTTGTTGCAGTACTGCAACAATCCTTCTTTATGGTTATACCATGTTTTGACCTTTTTTTCAACCAAATCCCACAGCGAGTCAAGATAAAAATGAAGAAAGCCGCAAAATATTTGATCGGAAAAAAAGAAAAAATAACCGGTTATCCTGCCTGCCGCCTGCTTTTTCCGGCGGTTTTTTCTGCACAAAAACGCCCCTGCCGCCTTCAAAGCAGCAGGGGCGCCGACATATTAAATCAAAGCCTGGGGGTCATCGGTTGCGATTTCTGGCACGCAGCCATCCGCCGGTGAGGCAGGTCAGCATAGCCAGGGATGCAACTGCGCAAGCCACAGCCGTCCAGGGTTCGGCGGTATCGCCGGTTTGCACCGGGGCCGCATCCTCCACAGGAGTGGTAGTGTCGGCAGGGGTGGTATCTGCCGGTGTAGTATCATCGGTGGAAGGAGTTTCCGCCGTGGTGTCATCCACAGGGGTTTCCGGTGTAGTGGACGTGCCGGATTCTTCCTCATTCTGATAGGTCAATACGGTAAGACCACCCAACAGGGAGGTCTCCAACACAGCATAACCGTCTGTCACCGGAATGGCTGTGTCTCCGGCGTACACCATCACCAGATCCGCCGTATCATCCACCGGCAGGGAAAGGGTCAGGGTTCCGTAATAGGGATTGTAGGTGCCGGTATAATCCACATCCACCGCTCCGTAAAGGGCGTTGGCCGAGGAAGTAAAGATCACCTGGGTGGTAAGGTCTACCGGGCTCAAAGAAATGCGGTAGATTTCAGCGCTTTCCAACGTGTACCCATCCAGCGCCGTTCCCTGGGCCGGGGCGACATCCACCGTCAGCGCAGTGCCGTCGGCCAAAACGCCGCTGACGCTCAGGCCGGTTTCGGCGTCGGTGAGGGTATCCTCACTGGTGAAGCCGTCATAAGTTTCATAGAACAAATCACTGTACCACTTATAATACAGATCCGGGCGATAATCCATGGGATTATCGTTGGTGAAGGCCTCCAGGGTAGCCTGGGAAAGGTCAAAATCCGCCATATAATAGGTGTTAAAGGTATCGATGGTATAGCTGAGATAAGGGTTGTAACCGTCGCCGTCTACATCCACATAGGGGCCAAGGTCCTGTCCTTCATAAGGGATCAATGCAGAAGATGCATCGGTATTGCCGTATACCGTGGTGCCGGTGGTGCTGTTGGGATCCAAAGCGATGCAGACGCTGGCGCCGGGGAAGATGCAGGCACGGCTATTGAGCTGGTCGTCAATCAAGCTGTACAGTTCCGTATTGCCGGAATAGAGCCAGCTGCTGGTGATGTCATTTACAGTGTAGCCCGCTTCTGTCAAAGCAGCGGTAAGTTCTTCCGACAATTCCGGTCCGTCGTAGCCCACCAGGTTGGAAGTAATCATAAAGTTGTCGTCCCGGAGCATAAAGCTTTCCAACCGGCTTTGGTAGGTAAGCTGCCAGCCGCCGTTCTCCACCGTGGTGTTGTTGGCAGCACCGGCAGTGCAGTTGACCACAATTCGAGCGCCCATTTCGGAATAGGTCCGCTGGAGTTCCTGGTAGTTGTAGATATCGGCACAGATGGCCACGCCCACATAACCAAAGGGCGTTTCAAAGATGCCGTCGTTTTCCGTTCCGTAACCGGCCCATACCGGTTCCGGGCTGGCCAGGTTGACCTTCCGGTAAGACTGGATCAGATCAGGGCCCAGAATCGCCACCGAGTTCCAGTATACATCCGGGTCCACCTCATCCCGTTCCGGCATACCGATCAGGACATACATATCATAGGATTCCGCCAGTTGCTGCAACTCCACAATCAGGTCGCTTGGGTTGTCCCCCCGAACGGTCTGGGCCAGAACATGCTGCATATATTGATCGCCGAATTTTTCCTGTTCGGCGGCGGAGTAGTCGGCGGGGTTCACCACAGCATATCCGGTCAAAGCCATTTCGGGAAATACCAGAAGCTGTACGCCGTCCTGGGCGGCTTCCGCCATAATTTCCTCGATGTTCGCCACATTTGCTTCCAGGTCGCCCCATTCCGGATGGAAGTTCACCGAAGCAACTCGAACATCGTCGGTATAGCTGCTTCCCTCTCCGTAAACCGGCATTTCGTAATCCACCAGTTCTCCGTACCAATCAGCCAGCAGGTTCAGTCGGCGGCTGGACATTCCGGCAGAGGTGTCCCGGCTGCTGGCGGCAATGCTGCCGGACTGGATGCCGGGCTCTGTGGTGGCGGCGGGAGCGGACATGCTGTCGTTTCCGCCGGCGATCCAGCCGTTTTGATAGCCGGTGCAGATATGGCTTTCGCCAAAGTAATCACCGGTATACAGATTGGCGACCGCCACATACCGGCTGTACATCCTAAGATAAGCGTAGGTAGCGGTGTACAGGTCGTATTCCGCCTGGGTGAGGGCCAGTTCATCCTCTGCCTGGTAGGACTGCCCCACCAAAATCATCCGGCAGGCGGCGCCATAATAATATTTGCCCAACTCGGCCACGTCGGCAAATTCGTCCCCCAGGGCAATCCCGAAACTGCCATAAGGGGTATCCAGCACATAAGGATCGGTGCCGGCGCTGAATCCTGCGCTGTATTCCTCGTCGCTCAAGTGTGTTTTTTCGTATACGTCAACCGTCCCTTCAGGATCACAGATCACCATGCCCGAATAAACATTTCCATCTTCTTCCACCACAGCGCCAAACAGAATGTACATATCATTATCATCCGCATAGTCGGCAATCTCCAGCACCGACTGGCTGGATGTAGTGACTGCATCCTCAATTTGGCTGGTCAGGGCGTATTCCGGGAAGAGGACAATCTCGTCCCCGGCTTCCCTGGCCTGCTGGGCATAGTCAAATATTTTGTCTGCATTGACTTCTTCGGCATTGTCCCCATTCAACTGTGCGTCAAAGTTGACTACCGCCAAATCGAACGCCGCTTCCCCTGTGGTTTCTTCCGCTGCTGCCGGGATTGCCATAGCAGTCAGCCCCACCACAGTGGCGACGATTGCGCCAAATACTCGTTTGAACACTCGCATATCTTTCCCTCCTGCTCATGCGATTTCACACCCTGAAGGCTCTTTTCCCAAACTATCCCATGGTCATAGCGGAATAAAAAGAAGCCCTGCCGGCATGGGCAGGACTTCCTTGTCCTCAGGTATGTGAGCAGTATACTCAGCGGGAAATATTTTGTCAATATGATATTTGCAACTTTTTGTTTTTTCATCCTGCCGGTGCATTCGGCAAAAGAAATCCAAATATTTTCACATTTTTTTCTTTTCTTTCACACAGAAAATATTTTTCCATTACTGAAAAAAGTTCTATCATCTCGTTTTATGCAAGCTTTATCAAAAAAAAGAAACTTCCAATTACTTTTTTTGCAATTCCAGCGCTTCCTTCAACGCTTTGGAAAGCTGATCCGGGCAGGAAGTGCCCCGTCCGTTACAGTTGACGCCGCTGAGCAGATCAATGATCTCCTGGGCCTTGTGCCCTACGCAAAGGCGGGCCACGCCCTGGGTGTTGCCGTTGCAGCCGCCTAAGAATTCCACCTTTTGGATGGTGTTGTCCTCATCCAGTTCCACTGTAATCTGACGGGAACAGGTGCCTTTCGTCCGATATGTGTGGGTCATTGCCTATTACCTCCTCAAAGAAAAACGGCCTGACCTTTCCGTCAAGCCGTTTTGGAACTTACTTACAATCAGCCGATCATGCTGGCAACTTCGTCAGCGAAGTTGTCCTCCCGCTTTTCCAGGCCTTCGCCCTTTTCAAAGCGGACAAAGCTGACCATCTTGATGGTGCCGCCCAACTTCTTGGCGCAGTCTTCCACATATTTGCTCACGCTCACCTTGTCGTCCTTGATGAAGGGCTGTTCAGAGAGGCAGACTTCCTTGTAGAATTTGTTGATCCGTCCCATTACCATCTTTTCGGCAATGTTCTGGGGCTTGCCTTCGTTCATGGCCTGAGCGGTAAGGATTTCCTTTTCCTTGGCCACTACGTCTTCCGGCACATCTTCTTTGTTCATATACTGGGCAGCCGCAGCAGCAATCTGCATGGCAACGTCTTTGCCGCATTCCACAAAGCCTTCGGTATCGGCCAGATCGGTGTCAAACTTCACCAGCACGCCGATCTTTCCGCCGCCGTGAACATAGCTGACGCAATCCCCTTCCAGGCGGGCAAAACGGCGGATCTTCATGTTTTCGCCGATGACCAGGATCAAATCTTTCAGGGTAGCGTCAACAGTGACGTCGGTGCCGTCGTAGTTCATTTCCATCAGGGCGTCTACATCGGCGGGGTTCTGTTCCAAAATGGTCTTGGCCACGCCGCTGACGAAATTCTGGAATTTTTCATTCTTGGCCACAAAGTCGGTTTCGGCATTGACTTCCAGCAGCACGCCGACCTTCTTTTCCCGGTCAACAATCGCAGTAACCATGCCTTCCGCTGCAATGCGGCCCGCCTTCTTAGCGGCCACAGCCAGGCCCTTTTCCCGGAGCAGTTCGATTGCCTTGTCCATATCGCCGTCGGCGCTTACCAGGGCCTTTTTGCAGTCCATCATGCCGACGCCGGTGCGGTCACGCAGTTCCTTTACATCTTTTGCAGTAAAACCAGCCATACTCAATATCCTCCTGTGTTACAATAGTCCAACTGGGAACAACAGCCCGATCCGGCCAAAGGGGGATTGGGCTGTCCAGATTCCAAAATTACGCTTCTGCGCTTTCCTCGGCAGCTTCTTCGGCTGCGGGAGCTTCTTCGCCTTCTTCTTCCACGGTATCCTGGCCCTGCTTGGCTTCCAACACAGCATTTGCCATGGTGCCGGCCAACAGTTTTACAGCCCGGATGGCATCGTCGTTGCCGGGAATGACGTAGTCCACTTCATCGGGATCGCAGTTGGTGTCCACAATGGCCACAATCGGGATGCCCAGATTCCGGGCTTCCGCCACGGCAATGCGCTCCTTGCGGGGGTCTACGATGAACAGAGCGGCGGGAAGCTGCTTCATGTTCTTGATGCCGCCCATAAACTTCTCCAGCTTTTCGATTTCCAGCTGCAGCTTCACCACTTCCTTTTTGGGAAGCAGGTCGAAGGTGCCGTCGCTTTCCATGGTGCGGAGCTGTTCCAGGCGCTTGATGCGCTGCTTGATGGTCTTGAAGTTGGTCATCATGCCGCCCAGCCAACGGACATTCACATAGTGCATGCCGCAGCGGGTGGCTTCGTCACGAATGGAATCGCTTGCCTGCTTCTTGGTGCCCACGAACAGGATTTCGCCGCCGTCTGCCACGGTATCCCGGACGAAGTTATAAGCTTCCTCCAGCTTTTTCACCGTCTTTTGCAGGTCGATGATGTAAATACCATTGCGTTCGGTGAAGATATACTCCGCCATTTTGGGGTTCCACCGACGGGTCTGGTGACCAAAGTGAACGCCGGCTTCCAGAAGCTGTTTCATAGATACGACTGCCATTGAAAATTTCCTCCTAAAATAATTTGGTTCATTCCTCTACCCATAGGCGGGGCTTCGCCAAAGGCGCACCGGGCCTCGCCAATGCAGGGTATGCGTAATGCTATGGTATTATAGCACACTTCCCCGGCAGATGCAAGCATTTTTTCATCCCCATTGAATTTTCCCCAAAAAATCTCTGCTTATCCCGGGATTGCCGTATTTTTGGCTTTCCTGCGCCGCTTTCTGCGCCGGATGAGTTGCACCACGCCGGTCACCGCCAGCCCCGTCAGGATTGCCAGGGCCAAACCGGCCCCGCCCCAGCTCAGCACCTGTTCCCAAAAGATATCCCCCTGGGAGGAAACATAGTTTTGCGTGTCCCCCGGCGTCACCGGAGTGCCCACATCGGGGAGCTGTTGGGCGGTGGGCAAAGGAGTGTCCGTTCCCACTCTGGCGCAGTACACCACATACCGCTGGTAGTTCTGCCGGTAGGGATGGCAGGTGACCAGGGTAATCAGGTCCTGCCCCGGTTGGATTTTCACGGCGTCGATATCGGTGGGATTGATGATGATGCACTTGACCACCTGATAGGTCAGGGTTTCCCAAAGATTGGTCAGGGTAATGGTGTCCCCCTCCTGAAGCCGTTCGATGTTGCGGAACATGGGCGTCCCCTGATAGCCCCGGTGGGCGGCAATCACGCAATTGGTATTTTCTCCGCCGATGGGCATGCTGGTTTGGCCCAGCACCGTGGCCCCTTTGGTCATATTTTCCTCTGTGGCCCCCAAATAAAGGGGAATTTCCAAATCCATGGCAGGAATGCTGAGATAGCCCACCACCGAGTCGGTCAGGCCGAATGCGGTCAAATCAAAGGCGCTCTCTTCCCAGGGGTCGGACAGATTCGTTTGCTGTTCCTGGATGGTTTGATTATACTCCACCATCTCCCGGTAAAGCTGCTGGTAGGAGGTATCCTGTTCTTCCGGCTGAGAAAGGGCGGACTGCTCCGCAGCGGTGCGGAATTGCTCCACCGCCTGCTGCTCCTGATATTCATAAAAAACCTGGGTGGCCGCCGGATACAGCAATGCCGCCGAACCGGCCAGCAGCAGCAATACCAGAAACACCGTCAGTATTTTTTTGACCATAATGGATCTTTCCTTTCCGTAACGGGCGGGCTTCCCCTTTGCATTAACTCTATCATAAAGGCTGGCCAAAGGGTTGTCAAGTTTACAACTTGTCTGCTCCTGCTGCCAATCGGCGGATTTCCGAAGAAAGAAACGCCGAACCCGCCGCCGCAGAAATGAAAATCCGGCTTTCTTCTGTTTTACAGAACGATCTTTTCAATAAACTGGGAATTTCCTATGCGGCTCAGCCGTTATTTCAATATATTCCGCAATTCTATGCAATATGCAAGCTGAATACTCGTATTGCGGGAAATACTGTCATTCTAAGGAAGTTCGTGTAAAATAAAAGAGTAAAATTGTGTAGAAATATAAAAAAGGAGGGGTATTCATGCGATTTGGCACCGTCCTGCGCAATCTTATCAAAGAGCACGGCATCACCCAAAAAAGCTTGGCAGAAAAGTTAAACCTTGCGCCGTCCACCTTGGGCAGTTATGTTCAAAACACCAGGGAACCGGATTTTGAACTGTTAAAAAAGTTCGCTGCCTATTTTCACGTCACCACCGACTATCTTCTGGACTATCGCAGCGACGCCGGAAAAAGCCCGTTGGAAGACGATCTTTTGCAGGTGTTTCGGTTGATGTCAACCGAACAGCAGAAAATCTTTTTGGAACAGGGAAGGGTCATTTTGCGCTTCCAGGAAAATGTGGAAGAAACGTCCTCCCCCCGGAGAAAGGATTCTTGATTTTCCTTCCATGCCAGTACATGATCCCATCCGGCAAAAAACCGGCGCCTTCGTTGGAACCTCGAAAGCGCCGGTGGTTTTTATTCTTTTTTATTCTTCCCGTTCTGCCATGGGGCAGTACTCACGCCGGGAGCAGACATTCATGTAAGCCGGGCGGATAATCTTTCCCCGGTTGGAGAGTTCCTCCAACCGATGGGCGCTCCAACCGGCAATCCGGGCAATGGCAAAGATGGGGGTGTACAGTTCCAGGGGCAGGCCCAGCATCCGATACACAAAGCCGCTGTAAAAGTCCACATTGGCGGAAACCCCTTTGTAGATCTTCCGCTCTTTGGCGATCACCTGGGGGGCCAAACGCTCTACATTTTCGTAAAGCTGGTATTCTTCCTGGAGCCCCTTTTCATCCGAAAGCTTTTTCACAAATCGCTTAAACACTCTGGCCCGAGGGTCGGAAAGGCTGTACACCGCATGACCCATGCCATAGATCAAACCGGCGTGGTCAAACGCTTCTTTGTGAAGCAGTCTGGTCAGATAATCGCTGATCTGATCATCGTCGTTCCAATTCTCCACCTGCTGCTTCATCTCTTCAAACATCTGCACCACCTTCAGGTTGGCGCCGCCGTGCCGGGGGCCTTTTAAGGAGCCCAGCGCCGCCGCAACCACCGAATAGGTGTCGGTGCCGGAGCTGGTGACCACATGGGTGGTAAAGGAAGAGTTGTTGCCGCCGCCGTGTTCCGCATGGAGCACCAGAGCGATATCCAGCAGCCGGGCTTCCAGTTTGGTATAGCTGTGGTCCGGGCGGAGGCAGAAAAGAATGTTTTCCGCTGTGGAAAGCTGGGGCTGGGGCTGATGGATAAACAGGCTCTGTCCGCAGACATAGTGGTTGTACGCCTGATACCCATAGACCGAAAGCACCGGGAACAGGGCAATCAGCTCCAGGCACTGGCGCAGCACATTGGGCAGGGAGATATCGTTGGCATTGTCGTCATAGGAATACAGGGTCAGCACGCTGCGGGCCAGGGTATTCATCATATCCGAGCTGGGCGCCGTGAGGATAATGTCCCGCACAAAGGTGGTGGGCAGGGTGCGGTAACTGGCCAGCACGTCGTTAAATTCCTCCAGCTGGCGCTGGTTGGGCATCTTTCCAAAAATCAGAAGATAGGCGGTTTCTTCAAAGCCAAACCGATCCTCCTGTACAAAGCCGTTGACGATATCTTCTACGTCATAGCCCCGATAGTACAGCTTTCCGTCGCAGGGGACGGTTTTTCCCTCTACAACCTTACTGGAACAAATTTCCGAAATATTGGTCAAACCGGTGAGCACGCCTTTTCCGTTTAAGTCACGAAGGCCCCGTTTTACGTCGTATTTGCGGTAGAGTTCCTCACTGATAGGCTGGCCGATGCTGGAGGTTTCAAATAAATCCATGATTTCATCCATGGTTTTTTTCGGGGTTTGATTCAGCATATCTTTCCTCCTTAGTAATGTTGTGGCCGCTGAGTTGGCAAATTCTTCGGCATTTATGATAATAATAGCAAAATTTCATGAACAGCATATCCCCAAAATTTGAATAATTTGTGATAGGACTTTCGCTCCCGGCGAAAGAATCTGAAAAAACCTCAGGATCCGAAGCAAAATCCAACGGATCCTGAGGAAAAATTTTAAGGTAGTTTGGAATCAAGATCGCCCAACTCTTCTTTGATGGTGCGGCATCCTTCGCTGAGGCGGAATTTTTCCTCCCGCATACGCCGCTTATCCAATACTTTCAGCACAATAAACGCCGCCAGAAACGCCGCCTGCACCCCCAAGCACAGATAAGACCACCAGGTTTCTTCCGACAGGTACCCCATCATGGTACAGGGCGCCCAGATGGCCAGCACCAAACGGTAAGCCTTTGGCTCAAACCAAAATCGAAAGAGGAAAAAGCCGGCAGCAACCACTGCAAAAATCGTATGGTAGGGTAATGACATGAAGGACACCTGACCTTAACTAAAAAATGATTTCAAAAAATCTGTTCCATTATTCTTCTGTGGGGTCCGCAGGACGGTAAAGCAACAGCAAGCCGGTTTCCCGGTCCACATTGATCTGCCGCTCCTTCCAGGTGCAGACGCCGCCCAGCTGATAGAGCACCTGCACCTCTTCCTCTTTCCAGGGAAGGGTATACTGGACGTTTTGATTGGAGGGATTGAGGATCACGATCAAATCTTCTTCCTGGTTTCTGCGGCGGTATACCAGGGGATAGGGTTCGACCTCTCCGGCCAAAAATTCCACCGGGGCCATGCTTTGCAGCGCCGGATGGGCCAGACGCAGATTGATCAGCTTCTGCACCGTGTGGTACAGCGAACCGGGAAGGGTCTGTTGTTCCTGCACTGTGGGGCGGAAGGGATTGGGGTCGATGGGCAGATAGAGCATTTCTTTGGGAGCGGTGGAGAACCCGGCGTTCACCCCATTGTCCCACTGCATGGGCGTCCGGGAACCGGTGCGGTGATATCCCCCTTCTTTGGAAGGAAGGCCGTCCAGATAACGCATCCCGATTTCGTCCCCATAATAAATAAAGGGAGCGCCCGGCATGGTGAGCAGAAAGAGAAAAGCCAGTTTCCGTTCTTCTTCGTCCAGAAAATACGCCATGCGTTCCATATCATGATTGCCGCTGGGCAGGCAGATCAGCCCCTGCCCCCCGCATTCTTTGACAAACTCCTGATAGCGGTGCAAAAAGCCGCCGATTTCGCCGGTGCCTTTCCGGGAAAAATAAGGGGCGTCGGAACGGAACAGTTCCCAGTACCGGGACGGCCCGAAGTGCAGCAAAAAGTCCATATGGAAGCCGCCACGAAGGGCACGGCCCGGATTGCCCCATTCCGAAATCATGGCGGCATCGGGATAATTTTCATCTAAAAACGCCCGTACCTTCTGCCAAAGGCGGATGGTGGCTTCCTGGCCGGGATCGTTTTTAACCAAGCTTCCCGCCATGTCCACCCGAAAACCGTCGCAGCCCATCTTCAGCCAAAAATCCATCACCTGGATCATGGCGTTTAAGGTAGACTGGGCTTCCGGGGAATCGGAAGATTTCTGCCAGGGCTTTTCCGGGTCCGGATCGGCAAAGCCATAGTTCAAAGCGGGCTGGGTGGAAAAGAAGTTCACCGCACAGCTTCCGTTCCGGGCGGAAATGCCCCGCAGACAGCCAGTGGTGTTTTCCACCCCGTTGAAATCCTCCCAGATCGAATCGGTCCAAAGGTAACGGTGGGTGTATTCATTTTCTTCCGGTTTCATGGACTCCAAAAACCAGGGATGCTCCACCGAAGTATGGCCGGGAACCAGATCCAGGATCAGGTGCATTTTCCTCCGGTGCACCTGATCCAAAAGCTGTTTCATGTCCTGATTTGTGCCGTATCGTGGGGCGATTTGGCAGTAGTTTCTCACATCATACCCCGCATCCGCAAAGGGCGAATCAAAGCAGGGGTTGAGCCAAATGGCGTTGCAGCCAAGCTGCTGAATGTAGTCCAGGCGCTGAAGAATGCCCTGGAGATCACCGATACCATCCCCGTTGCTGTCCTGGAAGGACTGGGGGTAAATCTCATAAAAAATTGCATTGTCAAGCCAAGTAGGCATAGGAGAACCTCCTTCGTTGCTTTTCTTCTAGTATACCTGTTGGAAAGCCGGATTGCAAGTAAAATCAAACAAGCCCTTCAGCAGAATGGATCGGCACGCCATTCCATGGGGAGGTAAGGAATGCCGTTGGGGCGAAACGCCCGCAGCGCCGTTGCTGTTTTTTGACACTGCTCCATCACATAGCGGGTTCCGGGGGAGGCTCCGTCCCACACCGCCAGCACCAGATCCGCTTCCCGGACAATCTCCCGATCCCGGATCAAAGGAGCCCCCCGGCCATACCGCCCGTAATCCGGCAGCAGCTCAACACAGGGGAGCCCCTGCTGCTGCGCAATCTGAAAGGCAAGCTGGTCCACGCCCTTTGCCCCGCCGGATACAATGGCGGTACAATCCGGGGGCAGCTGGGCCGCAAGCCAGAGCAGCCGGGAAGGATCCAGGCTCCGGCTGCCGATTACCGCCACCTTCAATGGCGTTTCCCTCCTCTCCATTCCCCCGGATGTTCGCCGGGGCACAAGAAAAACGGGCCTGAACCAGCAGGCCCGTTTTGGGAAGAACAAGGTTTCTTATTCGCCGAATACCGCTTTGTAGTCCGCCTGGAACTTCGCAATGCCCTGGTCGGTGAGAGGATGCTTGATCATCTGCATCAGCACCTTATAAGGAACGGTGGCGATGTCGGCGCCGGCAGCAGCACAGTCAATCACATGGATGGGATTGCGCACGCTGGCGGAAATGATCTGGCAGTCGATATCATGAACCGCAAAGATTTCAGCAATGGAGCGAATCAAATCAATGCCGGGCATGGAAATATCGTCCAAACGGCCCAGGAAGGGGGAAACATAGGTTGCTCCGGCACGGGCCGCCAGCAAAGCCTGGGCAGCGCTGAACACCAGGGTAACATTGGTTTTGATGCCTTCGGAATGCAGCACTTTTACGGCTTTCAAGCCTTCCGCCGTCATAGGAATTTTCACCACCATATTGGGGTGGATAGCGGCAATTTCACGGCCTTCGGCAATCATGCCGGCAGCGTCCACAGTAGTGGCTTTTACTTCGCCGCTGATGGGGCCGTCCACAATGCTGGTAATTTCTTTGATGACTTCGTTGAAATCACGGCCTTCCTTGGCGATCAGGGAAGGGTTGGTAGTTACGCCGCAGATAATGCCCATATCATTGGCCTGGCGAATTTCTTCTACGTCCGCAGTGTCAATAAAAAATCTCATTGTTCTGTTCCTCCTGTTTTTTAAGCCGTGGCAATACCAAAGCTGAATGTAATCCTATTATAGTACCTTTGGCGGCATTCGTCAAGTAAAAGGAAGAATTTTGAATGGATTTTATGAAAATCCTACAATTCCTTTGCTCGGCCCGCCGGGCAGGAAAGAAAAACGGACAGCTTTCCAAATTGGGAAAGCTGTCCGGCAGAACCGATTACGCAATGGGTTCAAAGTCCGCAACGCCGTGTTTGCAAAGGGGGCAGATGAAATCTTCGGGAAGTTCGTCGCCCTCGTAAATATAGCCGCAGACCTTGCAGACAAAGCCCTTCTTCCCTTCGGTTTGAGGTTTGGGCTTTACGTTGTTCAGATAATAGGTGTAGGTCATGGTGTCCCGATCGCTCATCACCCGGGCTTCCGTTACCGAGCAGATAAACATTCCGTGGGTGCCCAGATCCACATACTGCTCCACCTTCAGAGAAAAGGCGGCGTTGATATATTTGGACAGGATGATCAGCCCGTTGTCGGAGCGCACCGGGGTATACCCGGCAAACTTATCCGCCGTGCGGCCGCTTTGGAAGCCGAAGTTTTCAAACACGCTGAAGGGAGCGTCAATGGACAGGCAGTTGACATTCATCTTGCCGGTCTGTTTGATCACATGGTGGGAATAGTTGGCCTTATTGATGTTCACCGCCACCAGGTTGGGATTGTCGGAAACCTGGGTCACCGTATTGACAATCAGGCCGTTGTCCTTTTTCCCGTCATTGGAAGTGACAACATATAACCCATAGCCGATGCGGAACAGGGCGGTCATGTCGCTTTTATCTGCACTTTCGGAGGAACGGGCGATATACTCCCGGCAAAGCTCGTCCGCCATATCTTCCAGCTCCTGCTGGCTCTGGGCACTGAGTGCAGATTTGATCTTCACCGTGGTGTTCAGCCAGTTGATCTTCTTGCAGCCTTCCAGCTTCTGCTTCATGATCTTGGCGGCCAGAGGCGCCCAGGAGCCGTTTTCCATCAGGCCCACCGTGCGGTTTTGGAAATTACGCTCGGTGAGATGATCAATAAACTGCTTCATAAAGGGGAAGAGATCGGCGTTATAGGTGGTGGTGGCCAGCACCAATTTGTTGTAGCGGAAAGCGCTGCTCACCGCTTCGGCCATGTCGCACCGTGCCAGATCGTACACCAGCACTTTGGGGCAGCCTTTTCGCTGAAGCTTTTCCGCCAGCTGTTCCACCGCCCGCTTGGTGTGGCCGTACACCGAAGTGTAAGCCACAACAATGCCTTCGGATTCCGGCGTATAGGAGGACCAGAGGTGGTACAGGTTCAGATAATGCCCCAAATCTTCTTTCAGCACCGGGCCGTGCAGGGGGCAGATCATGGAAATATCCAATCCGGCGGCCTTTTTCAGCAAAGCCTGTACCTGAGCGCCGTATTTCCCCACAATGCCGATATAATACCGGCGGGCTTCGTCGTCCCAGTCTTCCTGGACATCCAAAGCCCCGAATTTGCCGAAGCCGTCGGCGGAAAAGAGCACCTTGTCCGTGCTGTCATAGGTGACAATGACTTCCGGCCAGTGCACCATGGGGGCAGTGACAAAGGTCAACACATGTTTTCCCAAAGAGAGGGTGTCCCCCTCCCCCACCACCTGTTTTTGATCTTCCAGGGCGGTGCCGAAGAAATTTTCGATCATGGTGAACGCTTTGGCAGAGGCCACCACCGTGGTATCGGGATAAACGGAAAGGAAATTTTGAATGTTGGCGGAATGGTCCGGCTCCATGTGCTGGATGATCAAATAATCCGGCTTTTTGCCGTCTAAAATATTCTCCAGATTATCCAGCCATTCATGGGTGAACTTAATGTCCACCGTATCCATCACGGCGATCTTCTCATCCAGAATGACATAGGAATTGTAGGACATTCCATGGGGAACGTCATACTGTCCCTCAAACAAATCCACCTGATGATCGTTGACGCCTGCATACCGAATGCTGTCCGTTATCGTTACCATTG
>CASDQY010000054.1 GCA_949282975.1 uncultured Oscillospiraceae bacterium
TCCTGAAGCTGCACCACTACCTGTTCGGAAGCAGAGGTGGGAAGGTTTTTCCCCACAAAGTCCGCCCGAATGGGCAGTTCCCGGTGTCCCCGGTCCACCAGCACCGCAAGCTGGATCCTGCGAGGGCGCCCCCGGTGAATCACCGCTTCCATGGCGCTGCGGGCGCTGCGCCCGGTATAGATCACATCATCCACCAGCACCACCGTTTTCCCTTCGATTTCACAGGGAAAGCAGGAGCGGTCGGCATGGTTTTCCGGCGGGAGTTTGTCGTCCCGATAGGCGGTAATGTCCAGCCATCCTACCGGCACCGGACATCCCTCCACCGCCAAAAGCCTGGCGGCGATGCGGTGCGCCAGCTCCACCCCTCGGGAGATAATCCCCATCAGCAGCAGATTTTCTGCCCCTTTGTTCTTTTCCAGAATTTCGTAGGAAATCCTTGCAATGGCACGGTTCATGGCGGCTTCGTCCAAAATCAGTTTGGATTCCAAGGGATACCCTCCTTTTCTCTTTTGGCAGATCAAAAAAGGAACAACCGACCGGCCCGTTGCAAGGCAGGTAGTTGCTCCTGAAAACCCTCCGGGCCCAGTTCACCCGGAGGACGTTACTTTGTTCAGTTCATCAAGAGGACTGCCTTGCCGGCCTCACAGGGCCGAATTAAAGGTGGTCGTAAGCATGCCGGATTTTCTCCGTTGAGAGCTATTATATCTTATCCGATGGAATTTGTCCAGAACCAAGCTGAAAAATCCCGGGAATTTTCCCGAATTTTGCAGAATATTTCCAAAAAATCCACAAAAATCCATTCTTCTTCCCACAAAGCGACAGCGGCTTGCCGGGTAAACCAAACGATTTGAAAAAATACGCCGAAAATTTCTTATAAAACTTCGGCCTTCCCATTGACTTTCCGGCTCCGGTTGGTTACAATAAACCCGATTTTTCACCATGGAAAAGGAGAAGATTTATGTATACGTTAGTGCTTTCGGTGATCTATCTTGCCTTTATCAGCCTGGGCCTGCCGGATTCTCTGTTGGGCTCCGGCTGGCCGGTGATGCAGCCTGAGCTTGGCGTACCGGTATCCTTTGCCGGAATCCTCACCATGCTCATCGCCCTGGGCACCGTAGTGTCAAGCCTTTTTTCCGATGCCCTTACCCGCCGGTTCGGCGCCGGAAAAGTCACTGCGGTCAGTGTGCTGATGACCGCCGTCGCCCTGCTGGGCTTTTCCGTTTCCTCCCAATTCTGGATGCTGATCCTCTGGGCCATCCCCTACGGGCTGGGCGCCGGAGCGGTGGACGCCGCACTCAACAATTATGTGGCCCTCCATTACGCCGCCCGGCACATGAGCTGGCTCCACTGCTTTTGGGGCATCGGCGCCTCGGCCAGCCCCTACATCATGAGCTTTGCGCTGACCGGCGGCTACGGCTGGCACACCGGCTATCGCATCGTAGGCATTGCGCAACTGGTTTTAACGGCGATCCTGTTCTGCACCCTTCCCCTTTGGAAGAAAGTCCGCCTTCCCCTGGAAAAAGCAGAAATCCAAGCCGCCCGGGAAAATCCCGGCGCCGCCAAAGAAAAGCCGGGGCTGCTGTCCACCCTGAAAACCGGGGGAGTCATCCCCATGCTCATTGCCTTCTGTTCTTACAGCGCCGTAGAGCAGACCTCCATGCTCTGGGCCAGCAGTTATCTGGTGCAGCAGCGGGGTATGGAAGCGGAAACCGCCGCCGGATTTGCCTCCCTCTTCTTTTTGGGAATCACCATCGGGCGGCTGCTCAGCGGGTTTGTGTCGGAACGTTTGGGGGATAAGCGGCTGATTCGGCTGGGAATTGTGCTGACCCTGATCGGGGTTGGTTTGATTGCCCTTCCCTGGGACGGCGCAGTGTTGGCCGGACTGGCCGTAACCGGTTTGGGATGTGCCCCGGTGTACCCGTCCATCATTCACGCTACCCCCTTCAACTTCGGGGCAGAGCATTCCCAAGCCGTCATTGGGGTGGAGATGGCCGGCGCCTATATCGGGACCACCTTTTTACCGCCCCTGTTCGGCTGGCTGGCTTCCTGGACTACCATCAGCCTGCTGCCGGTTTACCTGCTGTTTTTCACTTTGCTGATGCTGCTGATGACCGAAAGAGTGAACCGAATCGTCGCAAAGCGGCGGTGAGCTATTGGGAAAATATATCGCCGGTGCCCCTTGAACGAAAGGCGCCGGCGTTGTTTTTTATTTCAAAGGGGTTTCGTCTTGTTCCAGCAGCCGCAGAATGGTTTTTCCCACCCCGTCCTGATCATGGCGGGGGACAATTTCTTTGGCCAGGGCTTTGATGGGGTCCACTGCGTTCTCCGGTGCGTAACACCGGGAAAAGCAGGTAAACATATTGTAATCGTTCATTCCATCCCCAAATACCGCAACTTCCTCCCGGTGGATCCCCATGGCGTCAATGGCCTTTTCCAACCCCCAGCCCTTCTGTGCCCGGGCGTTGGTCAGCTCCACATTGACCGGAAAGGAGGACATGCACACCAGCCCATCCATAGCGTTGAACTGTTGAGTGAGCCGGTCAATCACCCGGGTATCCGGATGATAGCTGACAATTTTTCTCAGTTCCAGCCCGGTTTGGTATAACCCTTCCAATCCGTCCACAAACCGCAGGGCGGTGTAAAAGGGATCGGTATGGGCCAATTTCAGCCCTTCCTCGAAGCTAATCCCGGGGTGAAAGCACTGCATCCGCAGGGCACAGGAACGCAGAGCCATTTCCGGCGGGTCGATGCAGCAGGTTTCCCCATTGGTCATAAATTCCGGTTCCATGCCGTTGGCATGGAGCAGTTCCACCACCTGCTCCAGAGGTTCTCGGGGAAGATTGATGGAACTGATAATCCTTCCATCCATATCCCGCACTTCACTTCCGTTCATCAAAAGCAGATCGCAGCGAAGATGGTTTTCCGTTAAGAGATCCTGCACCCGGGCATAATTGCGGCCGGTGGCAATCACGAACCGCACCCCCTTTTCCTGGGCCTTGGCGATGGCATAACGGTTTAACGGTGAAATCTTCTGATTCTGATCCAGCAACGTCCCATCCAGATCGCTGGCAATGAGTTTTAACATTCCTTTCTCCCCCTTTTTGCCTATCATACCACAGGGAATCGGCCGGGGCAAGGCTTCCGGGAAGAATTGCTGAGCCGGGAATCTTGACGAATTCCCTTTGGTAGAGTATGATAAATTCAGCATACCAGAATGCAGACCTCAAAGAAAGGAAGTTTTGATTCCATGAGAGACGAAACAAAATGCCTCCATGCAGGCTATTCTCCCAAAAACACGGAGCCTCGTGTGATGCCCATTGTACAGAGCACCACCTATGTGTACGATTCTACCGCCGAAGTGGCCGCCGTTTTTGACGACCCCCGGAAATCCCTGATTTATTCCCGGTTTGCCAACCCCACCGTTATGGCGGTGGAGGAAAAGATTGCCGCTTTGGAAGGGGGAATCGGCGCCATGTGCACCTCTTCCGGCCAGGCTGCCAGCCTGCTCTCCATCCTGAACATCTGCAGCGCCGGGGACAGCTTTATCAGCACCTCCACCATCTACGGCGGCACCATCAACCTGTTCGCCGTCACCTTAAAGCGGCTGGGAATTGAGTGCATCTTCGCCGATGCCGACGCTCCCAAAGAGGAAATCGAAAAGCTGTTCAAGCCCAACACCAAAGCGGTCTTCGGCGAAACCCTGGCCAACCCGGCCTTAACGGTGCTGGATCTGGAAAAATGGGCGGAGATTGCCCATGCCCACGGAGTGCCCTTTATCGTGGACAACACCTTTGCCACCCCCGTTCTCTGCAAGCCCATTGAATTTGGGGCAGACATTGTGATCCACTCCACCAGTAAATATATGGACGGCCATGCGGTGCAGATCGGCGGGGTAATTGTGGATTCCGGCAACTTCGATTGGACCAATGGCAATTTCCCGGATTTCACGGAACCGGATGAATCCTACCACGGCTTCTGCTACACCAAAGACGGCGGCAAGGCGGCCTATATCCTGAAAGCCCGGATGCAGCTGATGCGGGACTTTGGCTGCTACCCGGCGGCCCACAGCGCATTTTTGCTGAACATGGGCCTGGAGACTTTAGCCGTCCGGATGGAGCGGTACTGCCAAAACGCTTTGACCGTGGCGAAATTTTTGGAAAGCTGTCCCCAGGTAGAGTCGGTGCATTACCCCGGCCTGCCCGGCAACCCCTATTATGAACTGGGCAAAAAATACCTGCCCAAGGGCACCAGCGGCGTCATTTCCCTGAACATCAAAGGCGGGCGGGATACGGCCATGAAGTTTATGGACGGGTTGAAGCTGGCCTCCAACGAAGTCCATGTGGCGGATATCCGCACCTGTGTGCTCCATCCCGCCAGCGAAACCCACCGTCAGCTCACCGATGAGCAGTTGGTGGCCGCCGGCATCAATCCCGGCATGATCCGGTTCTCCTGCGGGCTGGAAAACATCGACGATATTTTGGAGGACATTCAGCAAAGCCTGGCGAAGCTCTAAAACAAAAAACCAATTCACCGCAGCCGATGGAAATCCTGTCGGCTGCGGTGTTTTTTGCCTTGCATATAGGTAAAAAGCACACCCAAAACAGGTGCGCTTTCTTCCATTTGGTTGTTTACTTAAAACGCAATGTCGCCGTTCTCATCGGCTTCATTTTCATGGTGGTGGCAGCCGCAATCACAGTCATCCTCGAACTCAAATTCCAGCGTCTTGCCGCAGGAGGGGCAGACATAACTGCCCTGGGCCACTTCATCCTCATCCAGATAGAAGGTTTCGCCACAGCCATCGCAGGTGATTTCATAGACGGCGTCGTCGTGGAAATCCTCATCGTCGTCGTCATCAAACTCATCGAAGCCGTAAACTTCTTCGGTGAGTTCATCCAGATCCTCGTTCATCGCATCCACCAGATCATTGAGGGCATTCTGGTTGCTCTCCAGATCGGCGATGGTATCGCTCATTTCATCCAGCAGTTCTACCATAGCAGCAAACAACTTGCCTTCTTTGGTGGTCTGATCAATATCCAGCCCCTGCATCAAGCCCTTTAAATAAGCGGCCTTTTCGGTGAGATTGCTCATGTCGGCTCCTTTCCCCCTAAGCGGGTTTTGCCAGAGTGTGGGACGAATGCATCAGGCCCGTTCCATATATTCCCCGGTACGGGTATCAATGCGGATGTGATCCCCTTCGTTGATGAACAGGGGCACCCGGATCTCTGCGCCGGTTTCCAGGGTGGCGGGTTTGGTGGCATTGGTGGCGGTGTCGCCCTTAAAGCCGGGATCGGTCTGGGTAACCTCCAGCTCCACAAAGGTGGGCGGTTCCACGCCAAACACATTGCCCTTATAAGAGCAGACCTTGCAGACCATGTTTTCCTTCACAAACTTGAAGTTGTCCCCCAGCTGAGAAGCATTGATGGGGGTCTGGTCGTAAGTTTCCTGATCCATGAAATAGTACAGGTTCCCATCGTTGTAAAGATATTCCATATCCTTGCGTTCGATGTAGGCATTTTCAAACTTGTCGGTGGGGCTGAAGGTGCGTTCCAGCACAGCGCCGGTAATCACATTTTTCAGCTTGGTCCGGACAAACGCAGCGCCCTTGCCGGGCTTAACGTGCAAAAATTCTACTACCTGAAACACCTGACCGTTGTCGTCAAAGGTCACGCCGTTTCTGAAATCGCCTGCAGTAATCATAAAAATTTCCTCCGTTTGTTTGTACTGGTACAGTGTTCTTTTAGTGTATCCTATTTCCCGGGATTTTTCAAGTGTTTCTCGGGAAAAATCCGTTTAATTTGCCGATTTTTTTCGTTTGCACGGTTAAATACAGAGAAGGTCCTTGGATGTGTGGTTCAGATTACGGCAGCCATCCGCCGTGATCACCACCAGATCTTCAATCCGGGTTCCGTACATCCCTTCCAGATAGATACCGGGCTCGCAGCTGACCACCATGCCCTCTTTCAGCACTCCCCGGCTTTTCGGCGCCAGGTTCGGCCCTTCATGGATTTCCACACCTACGCCGTGGCCCAGGGAATGGCCGAAGCACCCTTTATAACCGGCATGATCAATGATGTGCCGGGCCACCCGGTCCACAGCGGAAAGCTCCTTACCCGGGGCCATTGCCTTCAGGGCCTCCAACTGGGCGGTGAGCACCGTTTGATATAGATGCCGCTTTTTCTCCCCCGGTTCCCCAATGGCCACGGTGCGGGTCATGTCGGCATGATAGCCATTCAGCAAAGCGCCAAAATCCATGGTAATGAGATCCCCCTGCCGAACCGCATAATCGGTGGGATGGGCGTGGGGAGATGCGGAATGCGCCCCTGCCGCTACAATGGTTTCAAAGCTCACGTCCTCCGCCCCCAGCCTGCGCATCCGAAAATCCAGTTCCAGGGCAATCTGTTTTTCGGTCATCCCTTCCCGAAGGATGCCCAACAGATCGGTATAAGCTTCTTCGCTGAGGGCTTGGGCGGCAGCAATGGCCTGAATCTCATCCCTGTCCTTGATCAGCCGCAGATGGCTCAGGGCGGCGGAAAGCCTTCCGTCCAGCACCAGAGTCAGGCCGGTGAGGGCGGCGGCAAAACCGTCAAATTCCGAAAGGGTCATGGTCTGTTCCTCCACGCCCAGGGTTTGAACATGGTGGCGGGCACAAAGCTGCTTGATCTGCTCCGCCAGGTTTTCCTGCAATATCACTTTGCAACCCTGAATGGACCGGCAGGCCATTTCATAATAGCGGAAATCCACAATAAAGTAAGCCGCATCCTCCATAACCAGGCCGGTGCCCGCCGTAGAAGAAAAGCCCAGCAGATACCGCCGTGCCACCGAGCTGGTAAGCAGATAACCGTTGGCGGCGCCGCTTTGAGAAAACAGGGCTTTTTGCAGTTTTTGAATTCGGGCTTCCATCCCTCATCCCTCCTGTTCCAGATGGGCCGCCAGGGCACGCACCGCCAACAAATAACTCATGGGGCCGAAGCCGGAGATCTGTCCCAAACAGACGGCTGCCAGCACAGAATGGTGCCGAAACTCTTCCCGGGCGTGAATGTTGCTCAGGTGAACTTCCACTGTGGGAATCTTCACCGCCGAAATCGCATCTCGAATGGCAATGCTGTAATGGGTATAGGCGCCGGCATTCAGGACGATACCCTGGTACACGCCACGAGCTTCATGAAATTTGGTGACAATAGCTCCTTCGCTGTTGGACTGAAATACGTCGCAATCCATTCCCAGTCGGCGGCATTCTTCCTGAATGTCCCGGTTAATGGATGCATAACTTTGGGTGCCGTACACGCCCGGTTCCCTCTCGCCCAACAGGTTTAAATTGGGGCCGTGGATAACCAAAAGCTTTTTGCTCTGTGACATGGCAATTCCTTCTTTCTGGAAAATATCAATCCGTTGTTTTCCGGCTGCGATATTGAAGATAGACCGCCTGCATGGTGGCAGCGTCTTCGGTTTGTGTCCCGGCGGACTCACAAATAAAGGTAGGATGATACCCTTTTTCGGCAATCAATTCCATCAGTGGTTCGCAGTCCGGGCCATACTGGGTATCGGCAAACGTTAAATGGCGTTTTTCTCCGCCGCCGGGTGTATATTCGATTTTGGAAAAATGGCTGTGAAACCGGCTTGCCCGGTCCCGGCCCAGTTTGTTTTCCACCAGTTCCAGCGCAGCGGCAAAATCGCTTTGGGTGCTCATGCCTCCCAGCGTTCTGGCGTTGAGGTGCCCAAAATCAATGCAGGGTAAAAAACGTTCCTCTACCCCGCACAGCTCCAGCACCTCTTCCAAGGTGCCCAACTGGTTGAACTTCCCCATGGTTTCCGGGCAGAGGATGATTTCCCCCAAACCGTTTTCGTCCAGGGTCTGCTGGGCCTTTTTCAAGGTCTGCTTGGCCAGTTCCAGGGCTTCTTCCCGGCTTATTTTGGAGCAGGAGCCGGAATGCACCACCACCCGCTTTGCCCCCATGGCCCGGGCCGCTTTGGCGCTGTCTAAAATATAGCCGATGCTCTTTTGCCGGGTTTCGGGGTCGATGCCGGAAAGAGAAATATAATAGGGGGCGTGGATCGACAGGGCAATGCCGTATTCTTCCGCCTTTGCCTTTAATTTAGCGGCGGTATCCGGATTGACCCGAACCCCTCGGCCGCACTGGTATTCAAAGGCAGTGAGCCCGAAGCCGGACAGATATTCCGGAACCTGTATGGAATTCTTATAGCCCATGGTGCGGAAGCTGTCCGCCGTTCCCGCCGGGCCGAATCGGGGCTGGGTCATTTAAAGCCCCTCCTTTTTCGTTGGTTTTTGTGTTGTTTCCATCCTGGCCCACAATGGCCGTTCCAAAACCCGCTTCACATGCAAAAAGCCTTTGGTTTCCGGCTGAATCGGGCGGCAGAGGGCCATGGCCAATCCCGCCGCCTTAGCGCCAAGCACATCGGTGAAAAATTGATCTCCCACCGCTAAAATCCGCTCTTGCGGAAGACGGAGCCGTTCCATCGCCCGGCGATAGCCAAACGGCAGCGGCTTTTTCCCCCGGCAGACGTAATCCAACCCCAGCTTTTGCGCAAACGGCGCCACACGAGGGCCATGGTTGTTGGACAAGAGGATGCAGCGAACGCCGCTTTGCTGTATCTCCTTCAGCCATTCGGCCACTTCCGGGGAAAGTTCCTGGGCGTTGTGCCGGGTCAGGGTATTGTCAATGTCCAGAATCAAACCAGCATAGCCATGGTCTCGGCAAAAGGCCGGGGTGATCCGGGTAACGCCGGAAAAGAGATAATCCGGGGTAAACAGGGCCATAGGTTTCTCCTTGTTTTGGAACATAAAACGAAAAAGCGAGCAGTAAAATGCCCGCTTTTACGATCCTCTTATCTGTACTTGCGCTTGCGTGCCGCTTCAGACTTCTTTTTCCGTCTGACACTAGGCTTCTCGTAATGTTCACGCTTGCGAACTTCGGCCATAACGCCGGATTTGGCGCAAGATCTCTTGAATCTTCTCAGAGCACTGTCCAGAGATTCATTTTCTTTTACACGAACTTCAGACACTTCGTTTCCCTCCCTTTGCCGACCGGCAGAGGTTTACAAAACCGTTATGTTTTGCAACAGATGAAATTATACACGTTCTCGCCGGGAATGTCAAGCGCACAGAGGAAAAATCCAAGCTTTCCGGTGATTCCTACAACTTTAGCCCTGAAAAACCATCAAGTTGACCAAGAAACCTTCCTTTTTTCTCCCAAGGGCGGGCGGCAGCGCCCACCCATTCAAAGCATGGTTCTTACTTCATTCCTTTGGACACATCGGCACAGGCTTCCATGGCGTCCATAACAGCGCCACGAAACCCCTTTTCCTCCAACACTTTCACCGCCGCAATGGTCGTGCCGGCAGGGGAGCAGACCATGTCTTTCAGCTCGCCGGGATGTTTGCCGGTTTCCAGCACCATTTTGGCACTGCCCAGCACCGCCTGAGCGGCAAAGCGATAGGCCTGGGCCCGGGGCATCCCCAGCTGCACAGCCGCATCCGCCATCGCTTCCACAAACAAAAACACATAGGCGGGGGAAGAGCCGCTTACCGCTGTGACGGCATCCATCAACCGTTCCGGCACCTGCTCCACCATGCAGAAAGCAGAAAACGCCTGCTTCATCTCTTCCAATTCCTCGGCGCTCACATTTTCGTTGGGGCAGATAGCGGTCATCCCCTCCCCCACCATGGCCGGGGTGTTGGGCATGGTGCGGATCAGCTTCACCGGCTTGCCGAACTGCTGTTCCATGGCGGCAATTTCCTGTCCGGCGGCAATGGTCACTACCACCGTATCCTCTGTCACAACAGGCGCAATCTCCTCAATCACCGACGGATAAAACATCGGCTTTACCGCCAGCACCAGATAATGGGATTTTTTCGCCACTTCCTTATTGTCAACCGCAGTTTGTACCCCCAATGCCTTCATGGGTTGTGTAGCGCTTTCCAATGCGTCGGAAGCCATTATCTGCGCCGCTTCCACCGCATGATGCTCCACCATGCCCCGAATCATGGCCTTAGCCATATTGCCGCAGCCGATAAATCCCCACTTGATTTCCTTCATGTTCGTTCATCCCTTTCCAAGGCGGAACCCCGCCCCTTTTTGACCAGTATAGCACAGCGGGAAAGAAAGCACAAGGGAAGCAGCCTTCTTCCACACGGGGACAAAATAAAAGCCGGAGCAAACTTTAAGTTTGCTCCGACATGGTGGAGACGGGGAGACTCGAACTCCTTACCTCTACAATGCGAATACGAAAAATCCATGATCCGGTAGTCAGAGAAGTCTGACTCGTGTCAAGTACACACATGGGAGGTAATTACAATGTTGAATGCAATGAGTCAATTCTTTTCGGAATTTATTCGATTACTTTGGGAGCCGGTAAGTTTTGTGGCTTTCATGCTCATGATTGCTGCACTGGTATTTTTGGTTTTTCTTCTTGTGCGTCGAGCGTGCAAATGGTTGTACTACATGGTTTGTACTGCGATCTATCTTTCAAAAAAACACAGAAAGGTGAAAGCACATGAGCGTTAACATAAAGTTGTCCGGAAAACTTCCGGAAATTGAAAGTGCGGTTAAAACAGTAAAAAGAAATTTCGACTGCCAGCAAGAAAGCAACTACCGACAAAACCAAAATAGTTTAAATTATAGGAAATATATGAAAGTGAGAGAATTGACGATGAAACCAATTATTATCGCTATCGCCAATCAAAAAGGCGGCGTAGGAAAAACAACAACGGCAAGAGCAATTTTGACTAAGATGGCGGAAAAAGGCTTCCGCTGCCTGGGAATTGACCTTGACAGCCAGGGAAATCTGTCCCAGGGATTTGGAATTGATTTTCCGGAAGATCTCCACGATCAAGGCAGTGCAGCCCTCTTGGCTGGATACCTGCGTGGAGAACGGGACTTGCTCCCGTATATTACTAGAATCGAAAACAAACATCCCTTTGACTTATTGGTGGGTAATGACGCTCTGGACGATATGGACGAGCTGCTCATTAAAAAAGGCGAAGGGGTATCTTTATACACCTTAAAAGATGCGCTGGATGCAGTGCAGTTTGACAAGAAGTATCAGTACATCGTAATTGACTGCAAGCCCAGCATTACAATTCTCACTAAAGCGGCCATGGTGGCCGCCAATGGTATTTTAATCCCAGTCGAGCCGAAATACTACAGCGAAAAAGGATTGAACCGGCTTTTAAGTACCATTTATGATATTCGGAGGCAGGCAAACCCCCGGTTGGAAATCTATGGGGTGCTCCCCAATAAGGTGGACGACCGGCAGCGGCAAACCAAGGAGTTTTACCTGTTAATGGCACAGTGCTTCCCGGATTTGCCCATGTACAAGGGTATTCCTCAATCGGTATCGGTTTCCGATACCGATGCTGGGGGATATATGTTTGCAAGACGGTCAAAGGCGGCGATTGCCGCCTTTGATTCTTTTGCGGAAGAATTCCTTCAAAGATTGGAGGAACATCATGAACAACTTTGATAAATTCCGCTCCACCTGTCAGGTACAGCAAAGCGCAGAAAGTAGCGTGGAACAAATTCCCGTAAGCAACATTGTAGCATACGACGACCATCCATTTGAAATCAAGCCAGATCGAGTTAAAGAACTGGTGGAATCCATTCGATTAAACGGGATTTTAGAACCTCTATTGGTGCGAGTGCATCCCGAACAGCGGGGAAAATACGAGTGCATCGCCGGTCACCACCGGTTAGAAGCCGCTCGACAATTGAAGCTGGAAACAGTACCCGCTATTATTCGAGCCATGACCGATGCAGAAGCTGATCTTGCCATGGTAGACACCAACATTCAGCGTGGCTTTGCCGATCTTAAGCCATCTGAAATCGGACGAATCCTAAACGTGCGCTGGGAGGCCATGAAGCATCAGGGCAAAAAAATCGAAGTAGAAACGGACATTCAAACCGGCCTGGGCATGAATGAGCGCACTGCTCGCCGGTATATTCGTTTAACCCATCTCATTCCTGAGTTGGCAGAAGCGGTGGACAGCAAAAAACTTCCTTTGCTGAGTGGCGAAGCATTGTCTTATCTTCCTCCGGCTATGCAATATACCATTGCTACTCAAGTGGAATTGAGCAGCTTAACTAAGGATATGGCTTTGGCATATCGGGAAAGGTATGAAGCTGGAAAACCCTTTGAGATTTTGATGAAACTTCCGGACACAATGACCGAAAGTGAAAGTCAGGAACTTTCGGACACCGTGACCGGAAGTGAAAATCAAGACCCTTCGGATACTGTGACCAGAAGCGAGAATCAAGAACTTTCGGACAGCTTGTCCGGAAGCAAACCACTCAAAAGAACACTGGGTGCCGAAGATATTGAATGCGGTTTGCGGTGTTTCGGGGAAGAATCCGTGTTTCTTGATCTGGTGCTGCGGTATCTGCCGGAAAAGAAATGGAGCCGAAACCTGAAAAAATCCCATTGGCATATCGGGACGGAGAAGATGGATGTGGCTTGTGAAGCTGCTGGCGTTACGATCCGAAAGGGAGCGCTGGTTACGGTACTGTCTTACCATCAGGCATACGATATGATTTCGAATTTAATTCGGCAAGGAGAATGGCTTTCCAAGCCGAAGATGTTGGAGCTGGCAAAAAAATACTGGGAGGAAAATTAAAATGACTCAAGGCGTACTATTGTGCAATCCAGAACGTTGTAAAATCCGATTCGATCTGGAAGAATTTTCTGATGAGCTGTGCTGCGGCACTTGTTTGGATGTTATGGTTGGTGGCCGGTGGAAACCTTCTCGCCTGGAAATGGATGGGGAGGATCGATGGTATTTGGTGGGTATTCACACCAATGATATCAATGGATTACGTGTGCGAACATACAAATAAAGCAAAAAATAACTTCGATGACAAATTTGAAAGGTGGGATAAATGTGCTGAACACTGTCAATTTACAAGGCAGGCTAGCAGCTGATCCAGAAATGAAATTCACTCCAAATGGGGTAAATGTAACATCTTTTCGAATCGGCGTTTCCAGAGATTACAATCGAAATCAAACGGATTGGATCAATATCGTAGCTTGGAGAAAAACAGCTGAGTTTATCTGCAAGTATTTTTCTAAAGGCAGCATGATTCTGTTGCAAGGATACCTCCAGAGCCGGTCATATAAAGACAAAAATGGTAGCAGCCGCACAACATTCGAAGTAGTGGCAGAACAGGTTTGGTTCGGCGAACAAAAAAAGGAAAAAAGATCTGCACCCGCACATGATCAAGATGAAGGTCTGTTGCCGGAAGAAGCAGATTATGAAGTTCCGGAAGATTATGAGGACTTTGGATATGGTGATTTTCCGGGATAAAAGCCACCAGTACAATGTAAGGGAGGATAATAAATCATGCTTCCAATAGCAACTGTAATTGTCCTGTTGGTCTATGTGGCGCTGTATCAAACCGGCAAAACTCCGGATACCTGTTGGACGGAAAAGAGCAAACGCCGAATCCGATTTGTACTGACAGATTATCGTGGATGTGCCCAGGATAAATATTTCGCTCAAGCAGTGGGATATCGATTGTTGGAAACACCGGAATATCAGGAGTTGCCTTATAAAGATTATCTTGATTTTGTAATTCTTTATACGGATATACATACGGATACTGTTCGCTACTTCCCTTTTTGCTGCAAATATTCCAGGCGTCGTCTAAAAGCTATCAGCGCTAAGATTCAGGATGTTTATCATCTTGACCTTCCTTGGAAAGATTTGCGGCGAATCGTGAAACATCGGGAATATCAAAATCTGGATCAAATCCAGATACAAGCATACTGATTATGTCCGGCAGCTCGAAGAGTTTTGCTTTCTTATATCCAGGCTGCTTTTAAAAGGATATGCTGTTTTTCGGCCCCTCGGCTTTTTAAGCTTGAGGGACTTATTATTTAGGAAAGGGTGAATATCATGGCGGAAAATCGAGATATTTATGACCCGTATCTACTGCGGACGATTCGATTATTAAAACGAGCAGTAGAGGAACAAGGCGGTCAGTTGTCTGGATGGCGGCGACTGGATTATATGGAGCGAGATGGGCGCTATTATACATTAGCGTTCGATTACATCTCCAGTCGGTTAAATCCAAAAGACGCTTCGCATTGGGTGCTTTATGCTAACAGCACCACTGTATATTTGGATTCCAAAGAAGGGTCAGAATTTGGGGCCTGGAGGCCTGGAATTTCTCTCATTGATGAATGGCGAAAAGAATTGCTGCCGCCCGAAAACATTATACATTCGCTTTTTCAAATTTTGACTGGTGATGAATTAAAATGGGATACTTTAATTCCATCGCCGATGCCTTTACAGCAAAATGACATTCATTTAATTCAATTTGATTCCGATGGTTTGTCTTTTACTGTTTTAAACGGTTCAATCAATCATACATTTTCCAGAAACGATTATTCGTTTTCTACCGGCTGCTTTTCGTTCGGATTGGCAGAAATAAACTATTATCCTGTGACTGCTGTGTTGCTGGAAAACGGAGAATATATTGGGGAACAAATGGTGGCGGTTAGCGCCTCGCAAGAAATGATAATATTACAAAAAGAGCTTCAAAAGCTGATAGAAATTCCCCCATCACAATCATTGCAGATACACACAATAGGTGAAGATTCCAACAACTATGATCAGCTCATTGAACAGGCCAGAGAAGTGGAAATTATCAGTTTTGTAGAAAAGAATGGTTGGTTGGCGCAAAGCAAAAAAATTGTCAATTCGGATCGGTATGTTAGAGCAGATGGTTTTGCCGGTACAAATGCAAAGATTACGTTTTATCGTGATACCAACAGCTTCGTGTGGTGGAACAATAACAACTTGGGTGGTGATGTTATTGCTTTTGCACAAAGTTGGTTAAACTGTTCTTTCCGTAAAGCAATAGAATTTTTAACTGGTGAAACATATCAAAAAATCAATCGTAATCAATTTCGACAAACTCCAGTTCCCAAAAAAGATTTGGTTTTACCCCAAAAAGCAGAAGGCCAAAAGCAACTGTTTGGCTATCTTTGTAAAGCCAGAGGGATTGCTTCAGCAGTCGTTCAAAAAGCTATAAAAGATGGTTTGCTTTATCAGGGAGAAGAAGTTTATCAGAAGGGAGAAAGGCCGTGGCGTGAAGCGGTGGCTGTTTTTACTGGCTTGAAAGAAGACGGCAGCGTTGGCTATGCTTCCATGCGCAGCTTGCATGATCAGGACGATTATCACTACTTTGTAGTAAAACGGGATTGCACCGGTTCCGAAAAACAGCACGGTTGGGTTTTTGGCGGAACACCGGATAGCTCTTGGGTGATTGTCTGCGAAGCACCTATTGATGCGCTTTCCATCGCCACCATGATGTATGAGCGTGATCCGGTTCATTATTTTGCCCCTTACATTTTATCGTTGGGAGGTTGTGCGGATGTAGCATTAGAATATTTTTTGGCTGGACATCCAAAGGTAACGCAGATTGAGGTTTGTACCGATCACGATGCTGCCGGATTGAAGGCAGCGCATTACATTCAATCAAAGTATCAGGAGAATGCTGGAGTGCCATCCTGGACGGACGAAGAAGGCCGGTTGCAGCCTGGTTTTGCAGACCCTTATCAACGACAGTTTTCTGTGTATCTCAATGTTCCAAAAGAGCTAGGGCGAGATTGGAACGAAATTTTAAAACAGCAAAAAGGAATTCCGGAAAAAATCGGATTAGAGCAATCTTCCAAAGTTAAGAAAGGGCCTGAACGATGAATGTAAGCAAAGTTTCAGTGCGGATCTGGAAAACCGACAATGGCTCTACAGTGGGATTTGCAGATGTGGAATTGGACAAAGAATTTGCGGTGCATTTCATACGAATTTGCCGTAATAGCAAAGACGGTAGATTATTCCTTAATTTCCCAAGCCAAAAAACACAATATGGGTACGTTGATATTGCTCACCCTTTGAGCAAACAGTTGCGAGAATCCATTACTACAGCAGTGTTGGAATGTTACCGTCAGAAAAAGAAAAAAGGGGATCAACCACAACGGCAGCGGAAAAACAAACTTCCTGTGGATGTGGAATCTAATCCTTCAAACACAACTAAATCATTCGATGGAAAGGATGGTGTGGCGAACAGTGAGTGTGGACGAATGCGAAAAAATCATTCAGAAGAACCTGACGGAATTTTACGAATGGCGGAATGTTACAACCGATAAAAATCTATTTTTGAGATTTCTTTTTAACCTGCCATTCTGGATAAATTTTTGTTTGACGAATGCACTTCTGATTTTTGCTCAAAACCCAAAAGCAAGGAATCTGCAAACATTTGAAGAGTGGAATGCAAATGGATTTCACATTCTATCAGGTGAAAAAGGAATAACGTTATTATTCTACCATTACAAAGTACGGATAGCAGAACCTTACACAAAAGCATTTTTCTCCGATAGACAGGTTAGGCAAGAAAATTTTTCTTCCACTATGCCCAACAGTTCCAAACTTCATGACGTTCCATCATTAACCTGTTTATTAGAATTTTTGAAAACTGCTTTTGAAATGAAAGTGCAATATGGATCAATTCAAGATAAAACATTGTTTATGATGGATTACGAAAACCGTACCATTACGATTCCAGCTATGATATCAGATGAAACCTGTTTAATTCGCCTAATTCAATCCGTCAGTCGTTTGGAAATTCAAGATAAACTCAAAAAACGAGAACTGGAAAAACATCAATTTGATTTTTGCCAAATACTTTTTTCTTTTTATTTGGCCAATTTATTTCGATTGCATAATCGGGTTTTTCAAGATCAACTTTTAGAAATTACCGAAAATCTAACCCTGGATGAATTTGTCCGTTGCCTTTTTCGTACTTATTGCAGTTTGCAATCTGTGCATTTTGCGTGGCAGGAATTTCTCAAAAATGCGATTCCCGAATCTTGTGAAACAGACAAAATTCAACTTAATCAGTATAGAACATTAAAAGAAAAAATTTTTGCTGCAAGACAAAAAAACGGAGTGTGATATAAATGCTTCAACCTTTTTTGACCGTAGAAGAAATCGATTTTTTAAAACAGTTTCCCAGTCAAGATCCTGCTGATCAGCAGCGTGCGATCAACCGTATTCTTAATCGGCAGGACAATGGTATGAGTCACCAGACATTTCGATTTTTGCAAAATCTGTACTGCAAATTACAAATTTTGCATGTTGAAATAACACTGGGGAGAACGTCTGAAAAGGATCCCGAAACGGTCTTGGGGGCTTCAGAACGGCAAGCATAGCAAGTGGGTGCCCACTTGCAGATGGCTGTAAAACAGCCTTTTTTCTTAGGGGAATCCCCTAAAACCCCGTGTTTTTTGCACAAGCAAAACGCATCAAATATGTCTAAAATATTACGAATATGAATAAATGATGAATAAACAATGAATAAAAGGAGGTGATTTCATTGCCAGGTCAGCGTAAACGCAGTCGATCTGTCAAGTTCCGATTGACCCCGGAGGAATATGATCTGCTGCGTCATCGCATGGAGCAAACAGGAATTCAGAACTGTAATGAGTATTTACGTCGAGCTGCACTGACTGGAGAAATACGAGTCATTAACCTGGAAGGGTTGTACGATGTAATGATTGCTCTCAGCCGAATTGGGAACAATCTAAACCAGCTTGCCCGTAACGCTAACACTTATGGAGATCCTGGCGAGGTTATTCCTTTAGAAGAATTGGGTCGAGAGATAAATCGCCTGAAGAAGGAGATGAGAAAACTTGGCGACGACCTACATTCGAGGTGAAAAAGTTTATCGTAGTCATACCAGAGAATACACCGTTCATGCAATTTTAAAGTATGTCTTTAATCCAGATAAAACACAAGACGGAAAATGGGTTAGCGGCTTTTTGTGTGATGGCAGTAGTTACGAAGTTTGCGAAGATGAGTTTTTGCGCAGACAAGCTATTTACGAAAATATAACTGGTCGGAAGGTACATATCAATGAACACAGCAATGTAATTATCAGTATGCGCCAAAGTTTTCATGGCTCAGAATGTTCCCCAGCACAAGCGCAGAAAATTGGGAATGAATTAGCTCATACGGTTTTCGGCGAACAATTTCAGTTTGTAGTTGCGACCCACACAAACACCAAAAACATTCACAACCACATTATTGCAAATATCGTCAGCGAAGAAAACCGAAAATATCATTTCACGAAAGCCACCTGGAAAGAAGTAAGAAGATATAGCGACCGGCTTTGTCGAGAACATGGATTGTCGATTATCTCCGATCCCACAGTTTACCACACGCCATTAGAAAAGCGCAAAGCGCAGCAATACACTTTACAACGTTCTACAAATTGGAATGAACAGTTACGGCATGATGTGGATCGGACAATCACCCAATCGAAAAGCTATGATGATTTTTTACAGCGATTGCAAAAAGATTATGAAATTAAGCAGGGAAAATATCTCAGCTTGAGAAATCGCAAAAATGGTCAACAGCGATTTCGCCGATTATATCAGTTGGGACTTGCTTACACCGAAGACGGTATCCGTCAACGGATTTTTGCATTACAACATCCAGTTATACAGCTTAATAAACAACCGATTTTTCTTAAATTGGAAATATCCGATGTCCTGCGTGTGAAAAACATTTCTTATGTGCGCCGCATGACTTGCTCTTACTTTATGCAGTGGCAAATGATTAAAAAAACGATGGAGGCTTGTAGTGTTTATGCTCGGTACGATATTCAAGACGCAACTGATTTAAAAAACCGGTTATCACAAGAAAAGCAAATAGTAACTTCTTTACGTACACAAGTGCGAAAATTATTTGCATTAGAGCCATTGTTGGTTTATATGGAAGATTTTAAAAACAACGAAGCCCTTGCAAAAGAATATGAAACAATATCAGATGCTCAGGAACGAATAAAGTTTTATCAAGAATACAAAGAAGAATTAGATCGATTTGATGATGCCAGAAACTATTTTTTGGACAGCGGAACTTCCCCGAACGACTCTGCTCTATTAGAAAAAATGGAAAAGGAAAAAATAGAAATAGAAGATCTTAAACGATTGCAGCAGGAATTAAAAGATCATGAAATCCGATTAAAAGACTACAAGTTTGCGTATTATCAGTTAGATCGTTTTGATCGGCATTATCATATGAATATTGAAGCACCCGAAAAAAAGAAATTGTTTCGACATCGGTAAATATGAACAGGAGAGAAATATTATGCAATTACATCTTACCAAAAGTGAAAAAGAAATCATGGAGATATTTTGGGCAGAAAACCGTCCATTGTCCAGGAGTTTCATTATGGATCATGCGCCCCATAAAAGTTGGAGAAATAGTTCCATCCACATTCTCTTAAATTCCTTATTGGAAAAAGGGGTTATTAAGATTGTTGGGTTCGAACAAACTGGACGGCGGATTGCCAGAACATTTGCTCCGACCGTCGACAAAGCAGAGTATTACACACAATGGATCACATCAGCAGAAAATTTTGAGACAATACAAATCCCTGAAATCATCAAGCTACTGTTGAAAGATGCAGACTATGAAACCGTATATGCATCACAAAAAGCTGTGGAAGAAGTGCTTCAAAATTTACAATAACCCTTTTAAAGAACAGGAGGATGCTTTATGCCTTTTGTAATCATTATCGTCTTACTATTGATTGCCGCTATAATAGGACTTGCTTTAACCTGTATAAAAATCGTCAATCATCAAACCTGCTGGATCATTGAATTTTTGGGAAAATATCAAACCACCTGGGAAAGTGGTTTGCATTTTAAAATTCCAATTTTGCAAAAAGTAGTAATGAAAGTATCTTTGAAAGAACAGATCGGCGACTATCCACCTCAGGCAATTATAACCAAAGACAATGTTGGATTAATGATCGACACTGTGGTTTATTTTAAAGTGTTTGACGCAGAGAAATTCTGCTATGGCATTGAAAATCCTTGGTCTGCTTTGGAAAACCTCACCGCTACCACTCTCCGAAATTTTTGCGGCAAAAAAGACCTGGATGAAGCCTTGGTATCTCGAAATGAAATCAATGCCAGTATGGAAATAGAACTGGATCAGGCCACAAACGCTTGGGGCATCGACATCACCAGAGTAGAAGTCAAAAATATTACTCCACCTGCTGACGTGTTATCCGCCATGGAAAAACAGCTGAAAGCAGAACGAGAAAAACGAGCCAGTATTCTTCTAGCCGAAGGGGAACGTGATTCCACCATTGCCAGGGCAAACGGTGAAAAAACCGCAAAGGTACTTGCCGCTCAGGCGGAAAAAGAAGCTCAGGTAGAAATAGCAACTGGTAAAGCCGATTCTCTACGACTGGTTGCAGAAGCGGAGGCCGAAGCCATCAATCAAATTAGTGGAGCTGAGATTTCCACGGAGTACCTTGCCTTAAAGCAATTGGAAACCCTACGAGATATCGGAAATGGCCAGGCAACAAAACTAATCGTCCCCACCGAATTGGTATCTTCGGCGGCTGGATTAAACTATGCCGGAGAAATGCTGGGACTGCAAACAGTTCCACAGACCGATTTACGCAAATCACCGGAACAGGAAGTTGAAAGCTTCACGGAGGAAGAAGAAAATGCAGAAAATTCGGAGGGTGAATAAAACTATTGGCGTTTTACTGACGGCTATCATCATATTGTTATTCTGTTCCTGCTCCCATCAATCATCGGATTTTTCAAATACGCCAGAAACTATTGCCCAGGTATGTGTCAATTCTATTTTTGAAGGAAATGCTCATCAAATACTGGATTTGCTTCCAGATAGTGTTATAAATCACATGATAGAAGAAAGCGGATTTACGACAAAACAAGATTTAGAGACTAAATTGGGAGAACAGCTGTGTTCCGCATTAAACACGCTGAACACAATGGGAATTAAGGTGGAATATCGAATTGGTTCTACTGCAAGAAAAGATACTCTATCTGTCATTCAAAGAGATTATCAGCAGATGGGACTTACTGTTACAGATGTGAACACCGTTCCCATTCTGCTGGATATTTACAAAGATGAAGAATTGCAACATACTTTAACACTGAACATTGAAACCATCTTAGTGGAAGATATTTGGTTCTTGGAAATTGGCAGTATTTTAGAATGGAGTAATATGGTTCCAAAAACTTAACAATCAAAATATACATTGACTATTTGTGTTATATTCTGTATAATAAAAGCCGTAAAAAGCACTATTTTGTTATATATTTTCCTTCGCCCATCAGCCCGTAAGGGCTTTTGGGGGGACGGAGCAACGATGGTATGCGGTTGAGCCCCATACATCCCGTTTCGTGCCACGTTTTGGCGTGAGATTGGTGGAAGGGGGTGATCTTGATGTCCACACATTCAGCTTCCTCTTTCCTCAGAAAGGAGAAGCCGCCGGTGGCCTATGTCACCTGGGATCAGTTGCTGGCGCTGATGGGGATTGTCCTCTCAGCCCTGCTTCTGATCCAGAATTGGACAAAAAGAAAGTAACCGCTCAATAGCGCTCAGAGCGGTTACTTCTTAACTAGCTTTTGGGCTTAACCGTTGTCGGTTCCGTCCTTCTATATACATTTTACCCGGTCTGACCGAAAAAGTCAAGCCGGAAACAAATACATTTTCCATTCGCCCATCAGCCCGTAAGGGCTTTTGGGGGGACGGAGCAACAACGGCAGCGGTTAACCCTTTACATCCACTTCGTGCCACGTTTTGACGTGAGATTGGTGGAAGGGGGTGATCTTGATGTCCACACATTCAGCTTCCTCTTTCCTCAGAAAGGAGAA